>NZ_JAVYJB010000001.1:0-287230 GCF_032490495.1 Pilosibacter fragilis
ACGTCCAAATTTGCAGACTGCAAGCGGAAAACTATCAATAATGCAATAAGAACTGACCGGAACCGGAAAAACAGAGAGCATCTTTTGTCTTAATAATTCGGTTGTCTGCATCAGAGCACGCCTCGTTCTGTTAAAACGACTTCTGCTGCAAAGCTTCGGAAAAAGATGTCTGTAATTCTTTTTCACGAAAGAAAACCAGGCATTTTCAGAATCAACGCCAAGCAACTCACCACAAAGACTAATGGTAATGATTTCCGAATCAGATAGTTTTGCATCTAAAACATGCCGTCGCTTGGCAACCTCAGGAAGTGCAAACTGATGATACAATTCGTCAATAATAACGTAAGTGGTTAAAATAAAGTCTTCAAAAGTTGCAATAACAGTGGTATTATTATTTTGGAACTTCAACATAATGATGCCTCCTTTCGTTGTATTGCCTACAAATAGGATAGCACATTTTGTTGAAGTTTCTTTATATTATTTTATCTAGCACAACAGGTTAAATTAAATTTTTACTTAGATAGTTTACATAATATAATTATGTCAATCAAAAGTAAAAAATTTTGTACTTTATAGTTAGCGGTTAATAAATGGCTTAGATACAAGGATTATAGCATAAAGTACAAAAATGTGAACCTCACATGACTAAAGTCACATGCTTCTCAGCCGTTTTAAACGGCAAGACCGGATACCGGCGGATACGCCTGAAACTTAGAACTGCGCAGATATGCGCATCCTCCATGCCGGGTACGGCTGGGTTCCACATAACAGGTAGTCCTCCGGATATCTGCCTGCATTTATGCAGCTTTCGAACATCCATACTCATTCTGAAGGATGAGCAGATCAGCATAAACGCATGAGGTTCTGCGCTTCACCGCAGGTACTTTTGCCTCCAGTGAAGACCTTTCCGTTTCCGGTAAGGTTTTTATGATTTCCCGAATCCAGTATCTCGCTCCGATATTGTAGGATGCTGACAGATCACAGTTATACTGTTTTCCAGATTGGAAAACACACAGGCTGTGGTTCTTCGGATCTCGGCTGACCGGTCCGCTTCCATCATACGCCAGACGGCTGGTATTCCATGCGCAGACACGGGACACACGGATCCCATACCGGTGTGCTTTGTGTTCACACATAGTCTGGATCTCCCGTTTCTTCCAAAGGTGCAGTTTCTGTCGTTTCTTTCCTGAAATCTTTCCCTTCATTTCCAGGTACTCAAACACGATCACATCCGCATGATTCTCATGAGCATATTCTGTGATCGAACGGGCAGTCTTTCTGGCAAGTTCCGTATTCAGACGTTTCGCATACGCCCATCGGCTTCCGATCTGCTTGGAACCGTGTTCCTTCTGGAATCTCCGGATCCTTCCGAGTACATGGGACAGCCGGTCTTTTTCACTGGGGAAATTGATAAATTTCCGGTCCAGGACAGTTCCGTCTGACCGCATGATACTACAGACTGCATCCGTATTGATTCCAAGATCCACACTGCAGATAAGCTGATCCTTTACAGGTGTTTTTGATAATGTAACTTCTTCCGTATAAGAAAAGCGGAGAAAATATTTCTGATGTCGTTTTTCCAAAACCGGAGCAGAAGACTTTTTTCCGGACCAGTGCCTGCGCAGGTACTCCATATCCGTATGAAGCAGACCTGCGCGGAACCATTTCCAGTCATGACCATCATAAAGCTTCAGGCAGGCCGCGTTTTCACTCTCTTCTCCTGGTTTGTACATGACATTCCGATAAAATACCGGCATCGCATGGTTTTCATATACAAGCTTCGGTTTTCCGGAAATCGCTCCATTTTTCCACTGTTCCAATCTTGTATGGTACGAGGAAACACTCCCGAGCGCATGCTGGATCGCCGCTCTTCTCAGATATGACGGCATTTTCGGAAAACGGGCATCGAAGTCAAATCTTGCATGATTCTTCTTTGTTTCATGTACCAGATGTTCCGCCTCGTTAAATCTCCGTTTTATCTGATCGATCATGGATAACTCTGTCCATACGGTCTCATATATCTCCGTCAGACAGCGGACCGCCTCCCGGTAAAGCGCCAGCGTATGGCGGATCGGGATATTCTTGTTTTTAATTTCCGCGCCATAGCTGGATACGACCTGCATAGGTTTCCTCTACTTTCTGTTCTCTTTTTCTTTCTGTCCTTCGATATAAGCCATGATCTGTTCCCGACTTCGGTCACTGACGGTCACAGCGCAGTAAGATGGGTTCCAGAGATGTCCGCCCCACAGCTCCCTTTTCAGTTCCGGATGTGCAAGAAACAACTGTCTCGCAAGATTTCCTTTCATGATCTTGATCATATCCGAAATAAAGAACTGCGGTTTACAATCCAGCAACAGGTGGATATGGTCCGGCATTACTTCCATCGCAAGGATCCGAAATTGATATTCTTGTGCGATTTCCTGCAACATTTCTTTGCACTCCTGATCTACACCATTGGTCAGAACTTTCTTTCGGTATTTCGTGCATCAGACCAGATGATATTGAAGCGAGTACACATATCCTCTACCATACGAAAGAGAATTTTCTTTAATAGTAAATATATATTTTTCCATATGAATATTATACCATATGTTACTAAGCATGTAAACATATGTTCGATATTATTGTAAATAAATAGCGCACCTAACTCATCACTGAAGTAACGAGAATGCGGTGCGTGTTTTTCAACCTGTCAAGCGTATGGTTATCGAGGACTTTATCCTGAAGCATCGCATATTGAGTTATTTTCCCGTTCATGTATCGTTTTCCAAAGCGGTGTATAGTCAACCATGATCCGTCCTCCTACGGACAATCATAGCGAATGTTTTCACAAATCCATATTGTGTATACAAAAACAGAGGGGAACATATTTACAAAGAAAATTGCCAGACAGTCTATGTTGTCCGTTATCATTTCAATGAAGATGCAAAGGAAACAATGCAGGAGAAGATTAAACGGATGCCGGTTACAGAAGCAAGCCGAATGGCAGTGTACTAAAATTTGGTGGATGTAATTGAAGAAAAAATATGATATCATGTGAGTAACAAGTCGGAATTTGGAGGTAAAAAGCATGATGAAGCTCGATAATTTTATTAATATGATGACGGGACACTTTAATAACAAAGAGCAGTTTGATAATATGCAGAGAGAAGGGAAAACATATCCTTATGCAGAACACATTAATACAATCTGTAATGAGAAAATTTTGAATCTTCCTAAAGATTTTAATGGTAAATTTGTTGTTGAAGAAAGCTACTATGAGACAAATGGTAAACGCCATGCTTCCCCACATCTTTTCCTTATTACAGAGAAAGAAGATGGAATTGTGTTGTATTCTTATGAAATACCAGAAGGAGAAGATAAAAGTACGTTTTCATATGATTCTATGAAAAATGCTGACTACACTGAATTGAAAAAATCTGAAAAATTCACTCCGGCGCTCTATCATGAAAAAGATGGAATCTGGGAAGGAGGCAGTACAAGCCAGTTTTCACCGGTAATGACATTTAAGCTTTGGGAAAAGTTTTCTGATAGTTGTCTGGAGGTATCTGAAAGCATGGAAGTTAATGGAAAGAAAACTTTTGGATATGATGAACCAATTATCTATAAGCGAGTATAATCCAAGAATGAAATGTTGCGATAAATTTCAAATTTATGGAGGCATATATTATGAGAGTAATCATTTCAATCATTCTAATGGTAATTGCAGCGTTGGTCGGTTTTTTCTTTGGTGCTGGAATGAACGAAGCAATGGGTGGAGCAATACTACTTTCAATGATTACAGGTTTTGCTTGCACTATTAATGCTATTGAAAAGAACAAGAAGGACTGACAACTCCCTGTTTTGAGAATTGAGAAAATCGATACTTGTAGATGGAGGTAATCAAAATGAAAGAATATCAATATTTGATTGGAAAAATTATTGTCGCAGTGGCAATTATAGTTGCCGCAATCATTATAGCGCAGGCTATTGGTGGAGCTGGAGAAAGTATCCGTAGTAGCTTGTTGCAATTAAGGGATGCTCTTCGATAACTTCCAGTTTGCCGAGGCCAAAAGGTTAAAACAGAATATCGCGGAGGCAATGGCATGAATAAACTATACGATTTATTAAAATATATTATCTATGCAAGTTTCTACATGATTGTGATTAAAACGGGTATGGATTTCTATGGGTATAAGCGCTTTCCGAAACTATACGAATCGTATTCTGCACCGTGGTATACAGAAGCATTACTGTATATCGCTGCCTCGCTTTTCGTGATTGTCGTATGTTTTGTGCTCAGAGTAATCATTGGACGAAAGATGAAGAAGAGGTGAGCTATATGTTTATGCTGTTTGGGTTTATGTTTCCGATTATCTTCGTAATGGTTTTTGGCATGATCATCTTCCAGTTTGTGACAGGAATCGGAACATGGCATAAAAACAATCAGTCACCGCGTTTGTCAGTGAGTGCAGCCATCGTCGCAAAGCGTGAAAATATCACACATCATAGCCATGCAAATGCGGGTGACCTGTCTGGAACGCATGGCTACCATTCGACTTCAAGTACCAGCTACTATGTCACGTTTCAGGTAGAGAGCGGTGACCGGATGGAATTGCCGGTTTCTGGCAGAGAATATGGAATGCTGGCGGAAGGCGACATTGGGAAACTTACGTTTCAGGGAACGAGATATCTGTCATTTGAGCGCGTGTGATTCTGGAGGTGATAGTGTGAAAGAAATATGTCAATCTTCGCGCAGCCTTACAACGTTCCGCGCCGACCGTCTGCGTTCTTCTTCCTGAGCCGCATAATGTTTTCTTGTCGTATTGACATCATTATGGCCTAAGACGGAGGCAACGAGGTAGATATCGCCGGTTTCCCGGTAAAGGCTTGTACCGTAGGTGCTGCGGAGCTTATGCGGGGTGATCTTTTTCAGCGGTGTGACAAGTTTTGCGTATTTTTTTACGAGATTTTCCACGCTGCGCACATTGATCCGTTTCCGCTGCATGGAGAGAAAGAGGGCATCCTCATTTCCTGGAACGGCATCGATCATTTCCCGCTCATCAAGGTAGTCTTCCAGCACATCGCGAACTTCATCGCTGAAGTAGATCACGGATTCCTTTCCGCCTTTCCGGTAAACTCTGGCACCGCAGGTATCAAGGTCGATGTCGTTGATATTTAATCCAACGCATTCAGAAACACGGATACCGGTTCCGAGGAGGAGTGACATCATGGCAAGGTCTCGAACTTTTGTTCGCTCATGGTAAAGTTTCTGTTTCTCGGTCAGTTTATCACCTTCCTCAACTTCATCGAGGAGCTTTGCCACCTCATCGATCTCCAGACGGATAATTTCCTTTTCGTGGAGCTTCGGCATGCGCACGAGGGCGGCGGGGTTCTTCTCGATCCGCTCATTTCGGAAGAAATAGCTGTAGAAGCTGCGGAGAGAAGAGACCTTCCGCATGAGTCCACGTTCTGTATTTATAACATCTTCATTTGTATCACTCGGATGACATTTCAGATAATCAATATATTCCTCCAGATCTGTCACCGTCAGCTTTTCAAGATCAGACGGTGTGAGAGTATGGGACGGATTGCCGAAGGTGCCGGGATTGGCGGTCTTTAAGAACTGAAAAAATATTTTCAGATCATATGCGTAGGCAATCCTGGTTCTTGTGGACGTGCTTGTCTCGATTCCGCGGAAAAAATCGGAACAGAAAGAAGGGAGTTCCTTCTGCAGTTCCCGAAGTTTCTTGATATTTTCAATATCTTTCTGTTCATGGTAGGAGAGTGTGGCCATCAGAATTCCTCCTTTTTATTCTTGCTTTCACGGTCATTTTCATGGCAATTATGTGATTCGGAAAGTTGTTCTTCCGCACCGGTCTGATCTTTCTGCATTTTCACAGATGTCTCTGATCGACAGGTTTTATCAGCCACCTCCTCAGATGTTCCAGCCATTCCGATATTCCCAGAATTCCACCCTTCAATATTTCCGGAAATTACCGCATGAAACAGCCGTTCCTTAATTCCAGGATTTTCTTTATTTAACTGACTGGTTAAATTCTTAACATACTCGCGTTTCGTATGTCCATCCGCAGGGCATGGATTTTTGCACACCGGAAGATTATATTTATTCTTAAATCCGATCACATCCGCCTCAGAGACATACATGAGAGGGCGGATCACCGTAAGTTCTGTGCGGTCCAAAAATGTCTTTGGTGGGAACGTATAAAAACGTCCTTCGAACATCAAAGACAACAGCATCGTCTCAATAATATCATCCTTATGATGCGCGTAAGCGATCTTATTGCATCCGGCGGCCTTTGCCTCAAGGTTTAAGGCTCCTTTGCGCATTTTCGCACACAGCGCGCAGGGATTTGACTCTTTACGGGTCTCAAAAACGATTTTCCCGATCTCGGTGGGGATTATTGTGAGAGGAACCTGAAAGCCGTCGCAAAAAGCCTTTATGCCGCTGAAATCCTGAATTCCGAATCCGAGATCGACTGTGAATGCATGAAGCGTAAAATGTTTCGGGTAAAAGCGCTGCAGTTCATGGAGCGCATAGAGAAGAGCCAGACTGTCCTTACCGCCGGAAACACCGACAGCAATATGGTCCTGATCATCGATGAGAGTATAATCATCAACAGCCTGACGAACCAGGCTTAAAAGTCTTTGTAATTTCATTAGAAAACCTCATTTCATGGAAAACATGGTAAATCACCGGAATTTCGCCATAACTATTCGATAAACTATTCTTTCACGAATAGTTGGAAATCTATCCATATCATACTCTATTCCATCCCCAATGTCAATATTCCGGCTTTCAAAACAAAAAATGCCATAATATATCTATCATTCATTTATTCAGCACACTAAATCTAAATAAAGCAAGCACCTTCTCTCCAGCCGCATTCCAGTCTTTCTAGACCCCTAATGTGCTGTAAAGAAGGTGCTGCACATGATCCGCACAAAAATGTTCATCACAATCATAAAATCAATTTCATACAGATCAAATTATTTAAAATTACTTTTTCGTCCCCAGAACCAGACAAATCGGTTAATTCCCAGAACTACATTCCATTAATCTAGCAGATTTCTATAATACGGCCAGTTCGCGTTCATCACGCCAATTGTGACATTGTTCGCGGACCCCGTCTCATGGACACACTGGATCTGTCCGTTTGAGGTAAATCCGAGGAACATGATAACATGCGGCGTGGATCCCGTGATTACCACGATATCGCCCGGCTTCAAATCCTGACGTTTTACCTGCCGTCCAAGAGTCCTTAAGCCCTCTGTGCCCTCATACGGCAGATGTGTTCCTGTGACGGACCAGTATACCCAGTTGACCCATCCGGAGCAGTCGAGTCCCTTTAAGATACGTCCCTTGTGGTCCGGGATCGTGACGGAACCGAAATTGTTGCCAGTATAATTCTGGGCGCTGGCCTTTCCACCCCAGTAATACGGAACTTTTCCGACAGACTGAAGGGCGTACCGGATAATATTCTTTCTCGTCTCTGAAGTATCTTTTGGAAGTCTGCTCATGTAGGAGTCAATCTCCGTCGTTGAGAGCGGCGCTCTCGTGCCCTCCACGACTACGTTGAGCCCATATGTCTCTGTCCAGTCCTGGCGGTTGATATGGCTTACAAAGGACATCATTCTGCGGTTCCAGCCTTCCCAGCCGGTTCCGTCCGCGGATACGGACTCCGTCTCTCCCACAGTGTTTCCTGTGTCATCGACACTGTAAAGATTTGAATTTTCGTTGAGTGTGCGGATGGTCGCTGAGATCTTCAGATCGATATGTCCGGGACAGATCAGTGCATGGGATGCAGCCGCCGTATGGACGCTATATCCGTTGGCAGCGCTCTCTTCCACTTCGGCTGCCTGTTCCAGACCACCGGTTTCATTGCCTGCTTCACTTCCTGCCGCCGTTTCCGGCTCTAAAAGGAATGTCTCCGCATTCTGCTCTTCCGCTGCCGCCCTGACAGCATAACCGGAATATTCATGGTCCGCTTCTTCATTGCTGCCGACTCGGATGACCTTCACTGAAGTCTCTTCCGTTCCTTCCGTGGAAGGAGCAGTGGTTTCGCGAACCGTCTCCTCTTTCGTTGTCGGCGCTGCAGTCGTTGAAGCTTCCGCCTCCGGAGATTTCGTGGCTGCCTCGGTCTTATCCTCCACGCGGATGATCGTCGCTTTCTTTGTGGTCTCCTGGATCACGCTCTCAGCCGTCTCAGCCAGGGAATCCAGGGCGCTTGTAGTGGACTCTTTCGTCGCGGCACCTTCTGTATGGTTTGCAGCCGACGGAGGAACTGTCGTTGTTTCAGCCACCATGGACGTATGTGCGGAGGAATCCTGGGCGGAACCTGATGCGGAGGAACCATCACTGTGGTTCTCGCCGTTTACAGAAACCGTATCTCCGGCCTGGTCGATGACCTCATCGCCTGCGTCTGTTCGGATCTCCGTGTCAATATTTCGTCCGGATACAAAGGTATCCTCACCTTCCAGCTCGGAATCTCCCTCTTCCGCAGACGTGTTCGGATCCACGCAGCCGTCGCAGTAATAGACATTTCCAAGGGATGCCTGGTAGGAATGGGACTTCGTCCAGAGGTCATTCACATAGGTGCGGATCGTGTCAAGATCCGTGATCCCGTTATAAAACGCATAAACACTTGCCATGGAAAGAATATCCTGGGCATTTGACACTGCGGACGTGACCTCGCCGTCGCCGTTGTAAAACGTAACCTTGACATTCTTAAAATGCTCCACATACCAGGAAGCCGGATTGTTCTTATCCTGAGTCTTCGAGGTCGGGTTATACTGTCCGAGAACAGAGGACGCCTTGCGGCCAAAGGACGGGGCAAGCTTTGCCGGAGCTTTGTTTGCCATGTCATAGATCGCGGCAAACCACTTGGAGTCCTTCTGGATCAATTCCTTCATCAGGATCTCCGCATAGCTGGTCTCCGATCCCTCCTCGTACATGTTCGAAAAGTTTAATTTATATGGAGCCGGTGCATCCGGATCGATCTCCGCTGTAGTCTCATCCGTCGTATTTTCTGTAGGATCCTCGAGAATATCGACGGTCTCCGGCTCATAGATCCGCTCCGTGCTGGTCTCCGCCGGGGCGATCACCGGAATATAGGGAAGCATGGCGGAAAACGCGATACAGGTGCATAAAACCATCGCTAAAAGCGGTCTCGCATTCTGCCTGCCTGTCACCCAGTGCATGCAGTCCGCGGCGATCTTCTCCACCTGCTCGCGGATCTTTTCTTTATCAAAAGGTAATTTATGAAAATCTAAATGGTCGTTCAACTTCATTTTCGAGCGTACATCTCCTGCATTATGTAAATATAACGGAGTTAGTATAACATATAGGGGAAGGAAAATTTGTTAAGATTTCTTTAATTTTCCCCATGGAAACAGGCGCGGATTGACTTTCCATCCATTTAATACTATAATCGTAACAAGTTGGCTCGTGCAGTCGCCAGGGGGGATACAGGAATGTCCCGTAAGCTTGCTTACAGGAAGGTTTCTGCGTCCCTTCTGAACATTAGGAAGGTCCCGCAGGGGACCTCAAGATAGCATGATACCGCGTGAAACATAGTCTAATATTACATAACGAAAAACTGGAGATGAAAATATATGTGTGGAATTATCGGATACTGCGGTCCTTTAGATGCGCAGACAGTACTGCTCAACGGTCTCACCCAGCTTGAGTACCGCGGCTACGACAGCGCGGGAATCGCTTTATTTGACGAGAACTCAAAAATCCACTTTATCAAAAAAGTCGGAAAAGTTGCTGCCCTGCGCAAAGTATGCGAGGAAGATCCCATCGTTTCCCATTGCGGAATCGGCCACACCCGTTGGGCGACCCACGGCGGCGTGACAAGTGAGAATGCCCATCCGCATGTGGCAGGAAAAGTGACGATGATCCATAACGGCATCATCGAGAACTACCATGCCCTGACAGCAAAATACCACCTGGAGGGAAAGCTCCATTCCCAGACAGACACGGAAGTTGCCGCTGCGACCTTAAACGAGATCTACAACGGTGACCCGTTCTCCTCCATCCATGAGTTCTTAAGACAGCTGGAAGGTTCCTACGCCTTCTGTATCATGTTTGAGGACCGGCCGGGTGAAATTTATGCAGTGAGAAACGTAAGCCCGCTTGTAGCCGCTTACACAGCTTCCGGAGCCATGATCGCCTCTGACCTGACGGCTCTTCTTCCGTACTCAAAAAAATACTTTGTTGTCCCGGAAGGAAAGCTCGTACAGCTCACTGCCTACCACGCGAGCCTCTACGAGCTTGACGGTACAAAGGTGGAGCCGGAGATCCTCGAGGCATCCTGGAACACGGACGCAGCCATGAAGAACGGCTTCCCGCATTTCATGATGAAGGAGATCCACGAGCAGCCGGAAGTATTAAAAAAGACGATCCTTCCGCGCCTCACAAAAGGTCTCCCGGACCTCTCCGATGAGAAGATCCCGGATGAGCTCTTAAAGCGGATCACAAATATCCGTGTCATCGCCTGTGGAACTGCCATGCATGCGGGAATGGTGGCGAGAGCCCTCATTGAGCCACGCCTCAGAATTCCGGTGACCGTGTCCATCGCCTCTGAGTTCCGCTACGAGGAGCCGCTGATCGATGACTCGACCCTCACCATCGTGATCTCCCAGTCCGGCGAGACCATCGATACCCTGGCGGCACTCCGCCTCGCAAGGGAATGCGGTTCCACTGTAATTTCAGTTGTAAACGTAAAGGGATCCACGATCGCCCGCGAGAGCGACTACGTGATCTATACCCATGGAGGCCCTGAAATCGCCGTGGCGAGCACAAAAGCCTACACGGTACAGATCGCTGCCCTCTATCTTCTCTTCTGCCGTATGGCACTTGTACGCGGCGTATACACGGAGGAACATGCAGAGCAGTTCATGAGTGATCTCTTAAACTGCGCTTCCGCCATGGAGACCATGATCCGCGATGAGAATACAATCAATGAGATCGTCACCCACATCGTGAATTACCCGGATGTGTTCTTTATCGGCCGCGGCATGGACTACGCGTTCTCCTTGGAAGGCGCGTTAAAGTTAAAGGAGATCTCCTACATCCACGCGGAGGCTTACGCAGCAGGTGAATTAAAGCACGGAACCATCGCCCTGATCACAGACCATGTCCCGGTGATCGCCATCGCGACCCAGAAACACATCTTCGCGAAGACCATCTCCAACATCCGTGAGGTAAAAGCGAGAGGCGCCTATGTGGTACTCCTTGTGACGGAAGATACCGCTGTCGACGAGGGAATCGCCGATGTGATCATCCGGATCCCGAAGGAAGATGATAAATTCACCGTATTCCCGATCGCCGTTGTCCTCCAGCTCATCGCCTACTACGCTTCCGTCCAGAAAGGCCTCGATGTGGATCAGCCGAGAAATCTTGCGAAATCTGTGACGGTGGAATAAAAAAAGCTATCATATTCAACATTATTAGGCCAGTGCCTCAAAGCGCTGGCCCTTTTTACATACGTTGGTATAATTTCAGACAATAAAACAGGGTAGAAAACAGCTTTGATTCTGCTTCCTGCCCCGTCTTCATATCACTTATTTCTTATAACCTTTCTTGATCTCCACAAAATCCTGGATCATCTTCACAACTCCGTCATAACCGATCTTGCTGCTGTTCATGCAGAGATCGTAGCTCTTGGAATCGCCCCAGCGCTTACTGGAATAATAGTTATAGTAACTGGCACGTTTTTTATCGGTCTTGATCATGACATCCTTCGCCTGGGACTCAGAAATCTTATGGCGTTCCATCAAAGTCCTGATCTTCACGTCCTCGTTGGCTGTAATAAATACGGATACCACGTTCGGATAATCAGCCAGCGCGTAGTCAGCACAGCGTCCGATAATTACGCAGGATTCCTTGTCCGCAAGGTTTTTGATCGTATCAAACTGCGCAAGGAAGATCTTGTGGTTGATCGGCATATCCATATATGCAGAGTTCGTATATCCAAGGGAATATGTATCCATTACCAGGGAATATAAGAAACTGCTCGTCGGCTTCTCGTCGTGGGTCTCAAACAGCTCTTTACAGAGACCGCTCTCTTTTGCGGCCAGATTCAGGAGCTCTTTGTCATAACATTTTACACCGAGTTTTTCTGCTAATGCCTGCCCGATATGTCTTCCTCCGCTTCCGCATTCTCTTCCGATCGTAATAATAAGGTTATCACTCATATGCCACAGCTCCTTTCTGTCATCAAGCCTTCTGATAGCTATATTATACAAAAATTGCAGTCAATATGCAAGAGTTATCCCGTAAATTTTCTGAATTTTTGTATCAGTATATGCATAAAGCAGAATAAGTAAGAATGTGCCAAGTCACATTCTCGCGCCGAGCGCGGTCGCTTGCGACAATCCACATCCTCGTGCGAGTGCGCATCATTGGCACGTTTCGAGGATTTTTTTATTACACAAAAAAGCCGGGAAAAATTATCCCGGCAATTTTCTCAAAAGCTCCTCAAAATATTCCGGCAACGGTGCCGAAAACTCCATATACTCCCCCGTCCGCGGATGCACGAACCCTAAAATCCCTGCGTGCAGCGTCTGCCCCTGAAGCTTATACGGGCATTTCGCCGGACCATAAACGGCATCACCCAAGAGCGGATGTCCAATGCTTGCCATATGGACGCGGATCTGGTGCGTTCTACCCGTTTCCAGGCGGCACTCGATATGGGTGAAATCCTTAAACCGTGTGAGCACCTTGTAATGGGTCACTGCGGATTTTCCGTTGTTATAATTGACTGCCATCTTCTTCCGGTCCTTTGGGCTTCTCCCGATAGGTTCGTCGATCACTCCCTCATCGTCCTTCAGGGCTCCGTGAACGATCGCCTGATAACGGCGGGTGATGGAATGCTCCTTGAGCTGTGCCGCTATGGAATTGTGGGCGAGATCATTCTTGCATGCAATGATGACGCCAGTGGTGTCCATATCGATCCTGTGGACGATTCCCGGGCGCAGAACTCCGTTGATCCCGGAGAGGTCTTCCTTACAGTGAAACATCAGCGCATTCACCAATGTCCCCGTATAATGTCCAGCAGCCGGATGAACCACCATCCCCTTCGGCTTATTTACAAGGATCACATCATGGTCCTCATATAAAATATCCAGTGGAATATCCTCCGGCACGATCTCCGGCTCCACAGCCTCCGGCACCTCGAAGGAGATCAGATCCTCCTCAGCCACCTTGTAGCTTGCCTTCACCGGGCGTCCATCTACCATAACTTCCCCTGATTTTAAAAGCTTCTGAAGGAAAGAGCGTGAAAGATTCTCATACTGTTCCGCAAGGAACTTATCGATACGGTCTCCCGCCGTCTCCTCCGTCACAAAATATTCTTCTCTCACTGGTTATTCTCCTTTTTTCGATGAAAGGAAGGAAAGCTCATCTTCCTTATAGAAAAAGCCGATGAGAAGGATCAGAAGTCCGGCCGCGCAGACTACATAACAGTCTGCCACATTAAAGATCGGGAAATCAATGAGGCTGAAGTAGAAGAAATCCACCACAAATCCTCTCACCGCACGGTCGATCAGGTTTCCGACCGCGCCGGAAAGAAGAAGGACCATGGAAATATAGAGCGGCAGATACCGGTTCCCGGAAGGAAGCTTTGCCACAAAAACAAGGACCGCGATCACAACAGCCGCAGCAACCAGGAAGAAAAACCACTGTTTTCCCTGAAGAATTCCAAAGGCAGCTCCCCTGTTTTCCGAGTACAGAAGCTCAAAGACTCCCTTGATCAGCACAAGCGGCCCATTGACCCGCAGCGTGTTGTAAGCCATACTCTTCGCCCACTGGTCCAGAGCGATGAGCAGGGCGGAACATACGGCAAGAATGCCGTAGCGTTTTCCGATGGTATTCATAAAAACTCCTATCTGAAAATAGTTGCCAGGGCGCGCTCCATCTCATCCTTCGTGACGGTGCGGTCGATATAGGCGTGACCCACACGGTCCAGAAGAATAAACTTGATAACGCCGGCTTCCATCTTCTTATCATTTTTTGTCGCAGCGATGACTTCCTCCGGATCAAGGCCGGAAACGGATATCGGGATAGCGAAGTACTCCATCAGTGCCTTGTACACGCTGATCTCATCCTGTTTTACAAGTCCGCGCTCTTTGCAGATATTCATGGCAGCCAGGGCACCGACAGCGACACAGTGGCCGTGAAGCATCGTAAAGTTCTTTAATTTCTCAATGGCATGGCCTAATGTGTGGCCAAAGTTTAAGGTCGCGCGCTCATTCTGTTCCGTCGGGTCGATCTCAACAACCTCACGCTTGATGAAATCACTGCCCTGGATCAGAAGCTTTAAGGTGTCCGCGTCTTTTGCGAGGATCTTCGCCCTGTTCGTCTGGATCCAGTCAAAATACTCCTTATCGCGGATCAGGCCGTGCTTGATGACCTCTCCCATACCGCCGGAGAACTGATCGTCCGGAAGTGTGCGAAGTACGGACACATTCGTGTATACAAGCTTCGGCATGTGGAAAGCGCCTACCATATTTTTGTAGGAATCAAAGTCTACACCGGTCTTTCCGCCTATTCCGGAGTCCACCTGGGACAACAGTGTTGTCGGGATCTGGACAAAATCCACGCCGCGGAGATAGGTTGCAGCCACAAATCCGCAGAGGTCTCCCGTGACACCGCCACCTAAAGCCACAAGAAGATCCTTTCTGTCATAATGGTTTAAGATCAGGTGCTCGTAAGCGCCCTGGACTGTCTTCAGGTTCTTATTCTCTTCTCCTGCCGGGAACACGTAGGATGTGACCTCACGGCAGCAACCGGAAAGGATCTTTGTCACTTCATCAAGATACAAGTCAGCCACGTTGGAATCCGCGATGATGCAGATCTTTTTCTTCTCAGTGCCCAGCGCGGAGATCTCCTTTGCAAGGGCGTCAAAAGAATCTTCCAGTACGATATCATAAATGGTCTTCCCGTCGAGATGGACAGGGATCCGGTTTACATGTTCTGTGATCATAAGGCTAACCTCCTATTTATAGCGGTACACCACGACAGATGTCCGCCCCTTTTTCGTAAGATTTCCTGGCTCGCCAAACCGGAATTTGCCGATGCCGCGGATCGATAAGATCTCTCCGCCCCGAAGATTCAGCGATACATTCGTGCAGACAGCCCCGTTGACAGAGACCTTCTCGTCTTCGATATATGATGCTGCCCTCGTCCTGGAAAGTCTTCCGCAAAGCGCGATAACAGAATCCAGGCGGACGGAACTCACTGTTCCTGAAATTTCCTCCATCTCTGGCTCCGGAAGCTCAGAAAAATCTGCCGTGATCTCCGTGACAACAGAGGTGTGCCGGATCATCGTGAGATTCTCCGCAAGATATCTGCTCATCTTTTCCATGACAAACGCCCAGGCATTTCCATCCTGCAGGACGATGTCCCCGATCATGGCCCTCTCGATTCCGAGATTCATGATCGCCCCGAGATAGTCTCTGTGGGTCAGCTTCTCCGCGAAGCGCCTGTTTGCGGGAACGATCTTTAAACACACGAAGGGCGGCGCGTAAAGTTCCTCCTCATAGGACGCCAGAAAGCACAAAACCTTTCTTTCAGACATCGGAAAGCCGCCGGAAAGTACGAACTTCACCGGCGGCAGTGTAGCCGACATATTCTGGAAGACAGTCTGTTCTGCGAGCGTCAGAAAATCTGTGTGAAGCGGGATATCGCGGGAGTAAGCGTTTTCTGCCAGTTCCTGGATCCGCTTCCTAAAAAGCTGTTCTTCCTTTTCCATATGGATCCTTAATTAAAGATGGATGTTGAGTCCGGATACGTCTAAGTTTCCTCCGGTAAGAAGATCCTGGAAGTCACCGGACAGCTCAACGGACTGCGGGGTTGCGATAAAAATGTAGTTGGAAATTTTCTGGAGATTTCCGTTCATGGAATATGTGGATCCGGATGTGAAATCGATGATCCGCTGTGCGGTCTCGGTGTGGATTCCCTCCATATTAAGTACAACTGCCTTTCCGGCAAGCAGGTAATCGCAGATCTCCTTTGCGTCATCTAAGGAGGTCGGTTTAATTAAGGAAACTTCCATTCCGCTTCCGCGGCGCATCGGAACAACCTTATTGCTGTTGGTGGTGCGGGGTAAAAATCTTGGCTTCTCCTCCTCATAATCATCTAAATCATCAGCTGTCTGCTTCTTGAAAAGGTTCTTTCTCGCCGGCTTTTCATCCTCATAATCGTCATCTAAGAAGTAATCGTCATCTTCATCGTCGTTCAGACGCATCGTATCCATAATCTTGCCTAAAAAGCTCATATCTAGTTCTCTCCAATCTATCTGGAACCAAAGATTCCGGTTCCTACTCTAATCATGGTTGCACCCTCCTCAACGGCTACCTCGAAGTCGCCGGTCATACCCATGGACAGCACACTCATAGTACCATTATCAATGTTTTTATTTTTGATGTCAACATATAATTGATATAATTCTTTAAAATATTTTCGATTTTCTTCTGCATTTTCGACATTTGGTGCAATGGTCATCATTCCCTTTACGCAGACATGGGGAAATGCCTGGATCTCCTTTAAATTCGGAATTACGTCCTCTAAGAACATGCCGAATTTGCTCTCCTCTCTCGCCACATTGACCTCAAGGAGCACATTGGCGATCATATCGCGCTTTGCGGCTTCCTTCTCGATCTTCTCTGCCAGGTGGACGCTGTCACAGGAGTGGATCAGGACCACTTTGTCGATGACTTGTCCGACCTTGTTTGTCTGGAGATGACCGATCATGTGGAATTTCGCGTCCTCCGGGATCTGTGGGCGCTTCTCCGTGATCTCCTGTACCTTATTCTCGCCGTAGTCGCGCTCTCCCGCCTCATAGGCCTCCATCAACATGGAGACCGGCTTCGTCTTGCTGACGGAGATCAGGGTGACCTCCTTCGGATCTCTTCCCGCGCGAAGGCAGGCTGCGTTCATGCGTTCTCTTACGTTCTTTATATTCTCTGCAACTGACATGATAAAAACCTCCTACTGATAGATGATCATTCCGTTTCCGGTCACGGCGTTGGCGTCCAGGACGATGTGGTCGTAGACGGACAGACCATAATCGGTGCCCTTTTTGATGGTGTAATACTCATCATTCGAAGAAAGGATCTCAATCCTTCTGAATACCGCGTATCCACGGTTGATATTGTAGACGCCCTGTACCGTCTGGGTCATTCCGATCTGGTAACGCTCTTCGGAATCGTCCTTTGTAAGGAAATCCCCGGCTTTCAGTTCACTGTTCTCCCCGGCATCCACGTAATAGTATTCATCATCCGCGTAGTAGATCGTGCACGGAGTGATGACGCCCACCGTCTTTCCATCCGCGTAGGTCTCCTTGCGGAAGCCGCTTTGGGAGACGGAGGAGGAATCGGAAGAATCCTTCTTTGCGCTCACGTAATAATCCTTCGGGATCACATAGAAAGTCACATCGGTGACGGAGCTTCTCGGGATCTTGAGTCCCCGGACTTCATCGGTCACGATCTCAAAATCCACATACCGGTCGGAAACAAACTGTTCCATATATTTAGAAAAATCGAGTTTTCCGTATGTCTTTCCATCTCCGCCTGTCACTGTGGAGAACGCGCCGGAGGTCTCAAGATCCCTGCCGTTAAACTTCACGGCGAGGGAAGTCTTTCCATTATAAGTGGTAAGCTCCTGCTCCGACATCGGGAACACGATGGACCAGTCCTCGGAGGTGATGATCTTGTAGGCCGGTGCCCCGGTCTCCACGAGCTGTCCTGAGCGCACGCTGGATTTCTTGTAGGAACTCTTGTCAAACATATCCGCTGTCACCTGGTTCGGTGTCAGTGTCTCCATGGAATCCACCGAGTAGGACACAATGCCGGACTGATCCGCCCGCACCTGGGTGAAATTTCCGCCCAGTTCAGAGACTGCGCTGTCGAGATTTTTTAAGGTATCAACGCTCACATACTCCAGGACTTCCGCATCCAGGGTGTTTTTCGTATCATAGACCTCCCGGAAATCTTCGTTCGTGAATGTCTGGCTAAAGCTGGACAGCTGCTTTTTTAAGGAAGCGAGGTTTTCCTTTGAGAGGGCTACAGACCCGTCCGTTTTTTCCGCGAGCAGGGCGGAAAGCGTTCCCGTCTCATCAATGGAATAGACTCTCGTACCGACAGCTGCCCTTTTCCCCTCTCTCAGATAAAAGTTGATATTTCCGGCACGGTCCGTGTATTTCGGCTCCTCTGTCCGGAAAATGATTCCGGTGTGCCTCGTATCGTTTACGATACTTCCCTCCACAACTTCATAAAACTCCACCTTGTCCCTGCGAAGGTAGGTATAGAGATAAAATGCCATATATAAGAAAATAAGGGCAAAAATGATCATGCCCACATTGATATTCAGGGGCCGGCGATAACGAACGACTTTCTTGTTCTTTTTCTTCGCCAATTGATAAACCTCCCAACGGTCATATTCCGTAATATGATACCATCATTCGGAAAAAAGTGCAAGCAGACAGACAAAAAACAGAAAAAAAGCCGGTCCCCGGAAAATTCCGAAGACCGGCGAAAATCTGAAATTTCAGCACCTGGTTAAACGAGCAGAGGATTATTTCTCCTCCTCCTTTTTAACCTCGACCGGACGGTTTACACGGCCAGCGATCTCAGCCTTGATGTTTGCGATAAATACGTTGAGATCTTCAGCGCCCTCGTCGCCTTTGAAGCGGCTTCTTACGGATACAGTTCCATCGGCCTGCTCCTTCTGGCCGACAACTAACATGTACGGGATCTTCTGACCCTGTGCCTCACGGATCTTGTAGCCGATCTTCTCAGAACGAAGGTCGATCTCAGCACGGATGTCAGCTGCGTCAAGAGCTGCCTTGACAGATTTTGCGTACTCCTCGTACTTCTCGGAAATCGGGAGGACCTTAACCTGAACCGGTGAAAGCCATGTCGGGAATGCGCCGGCAAAGTGCTCGATCAGGATACCGATGAAACGCTCAATGGAGCCAAAGCATACGCGGTGGATCATGATCGGTCTGTGCTTCTCACCGTCAGCGCCGATGTACTCGAGCTCGAAACGCTGCGGAAGCTGGAAGTCAAGCTGGATCGTACCGCACTGCCATGTTCTGCCGATCGCGTCTACCAGATGGAAGTCGATCTTCGGACCGTAGAATGCGCCGTCTCCTTCGTTGATCACATAGTCAAGTCCAAGGTCGTCTAATGCGCCCTGTAAGGAGTTTGTTGCAAGCTCCCAGTCCTCGTCGCTTCCCATGGAGTCTTCCGGTCTTGTGGAAAGCTCTACATGATATTTGAATCCGAACAGGGAATATACCTGGTTGATCAGACCTGCTACGTTCTTGATCTCATCACGGATCTGCTCCGGAGTCATGAAGATATGGGCATCATCCTGTGTGAAGCAGCGTACACGCATGAGTCCGTGAAGCTGACCGGATTTCTCATGGCGGTGAACGATACCGAGCTCACCCATACGGAGCGGAAGGTCACGGTAGGAACGCGGCTCGGAAGCGTAAACAAGAACGCCGCCCGGGCAGTTCATCGGTTTGATGGCGTAATCTTCGCCGTCGATGACGGTTGTATACATGTTGTTTTTATAGTGATCCCAGTGACCGGATGTCTCCCAGAGGCTTCTGTTTAAGATGATCGGTGTGGAGATTTCTACATAACCTGCTTTTTTGTGGATCTCGCGCCAGTAGTCAAGGAGTGTGTTCTTTAAGATCATTCCCTTTGGAAGGAAGAACGGGAATCCTGGGCCTGCATCGCTCATCATGAAGAGACCGAGCTCTTTGCCGAGCTTTCTGTGGTCACGCTTCTTCGCCTCTTCCATCATGGTAACGTAAGCGTCTAAGTCCTCTTTTTTCGCAAAGGCTGTTGCGTAGATACGGGTCAGCATCTTGTTCTTCTCGCTTCCGCGCCAGTAAGCGCCTGCGATGTTCATGAGCTTGAATGCCTTGCCGACTTCCTTTGTATTCATGAGGTGCGGACCTGCACAGAGGTCGGTGAACTCACCCTGCTTGTAGAAGCTGATGATGGAATCTTCCGGAAGATCCTCAATGAGCTCTACCTTGTACGGCTCGTTCTTCTCTTTCATAAGGGCGATCGCCTCTGCTCTCGGAAGCTCAAAACGCTCTAACGGGAGAGCTTCCTTGATGATCTTCTTCATCTCAGCCTCGATCTTTGCGAGGTCGTCGGATGTTACCGGCTCATCACGGTCGATATCGTAGTAGAAACCGTCAGCAATGGACGGACCGATGGCAAGCTTTGTCTCCGGCCAGATTCGCTTGATCGCCTGAGCCATTACATGGCTTGCTGTGTGGCGGAGTGCTGCAAGTCCTTCTGGATCCTTTGCTGTGAAGATATTTAAAGTGCAGTCCTTGTCAACGATCGTGCGCAGATCCTTTACTTCTCCGTCGATCTCTGCGACACAGGCCATTCTTGCAAGACCTTCGCTGATGTCTTTTGCGATGTCGATGACAGCCATCGGCTGTGCATACTCTTTAAAAGAGCCGTCTTTTAATGTTACTTTCATGTTCATTCTCCTTTTTCTCTTGGAAAAATTTCGTGCAGCCGAGATATTTTACAGCTGCTTTTTCTCAGTGAAAATCTCACGCGAGCCGTGGCTTGTAATACCGCGTTTTCAGTTTCCTGTGTGAACACAGTCTCTGTTTTGTCACTCGCGCAAACAAGTGAAAACACGCTTCGCGAGTTTCCCCTTGTTATCGCGGCAGTCGCCAAGGTCTCGCGCAAGCGCGGACTTTGGCTCGTTGTTCGCGTAAATAAAAAAGTCCCTTGATTATGCGTTTTCACATAATCAAGGGACGAGATTACCCGTGGTTCCACCCTGCTTGTATAGAATTTCTATACCACTTCATTTGATGATAACGGAATCACCGTTCCCGATTAAGGGACACTCCAGGGTGGTCTTCAGCTCGTTCCGTGCAGGATAACTCTCACCAAATGTATCCCTCTCTGAGCAGTTTCCGAACGTACTCTTCCTGTCAACGTGTTGTTTTTTCACTTGTCATTTAGTATATCACCGGAATCAGATTTGTCAAGATGAATTTGCCGTAATTTTCCGAGTTCCGTTCCGATCCGGAGAAGTTCCCGGTTTTTTTTATTCATAGTTCCGAAGACGTTTAACGGGCAGAAAACGGCCTTACAGGACTCTAGCACTTTCTTCGCCCTAAGAAACGCCTGCTCTCCCACCGGTTCGAAGGCCGCTTCCCGGATCACTTCTGCTGCCAGCACTCTCGCTGTCTGGTACTCCATATCGTTTTCATGGATCACGCCCGCCGCAAAGGGGATCCCCGCCCGGTTTAAGGCATGGTACACAGGAATCCCGCTCCCCATGCCGCCGATGACAAAGACCCCCGGCGCTCCGTCTGTTCTCGGGAGTTCCGGAAATCCAAGGGACGTCAGATAGCTCCCGTGTTCGATTCCGTAGAGCTTTGCGATATAGTCTCCCTCAAACACCTCCTGGGGCGTCCCTGTTCTCCCGATGGTCCCGTTTTCCGCGCAGAGCACATAGTCAGAGATCCTCTCCGCAAGATCCAGCTCGTGAAGCGACATGAGGACTGCCACATTGCGCTCATGGACCAGTTTCTTCAAGATATCGAGAAGCTCCAGTTTGTGCCGGATATCGAGAAAGGATGTGGGCTCGTCGAGAACGAGAAGCTCCGGTTCCTGGCAGATCGCCCGGGCTAAGAGGATCCGCTGTTTCTGTCCGTCGCTGGTGTTCTGGAACAGGACATCCGCAAGGCTTTCGCACCGGACCATTTCGAGGGCATCTATGACCTTTTTCTTGTCTTCTTTGGACAGGATCCCGAACCGCCCGGTATACGGATATCTTCCTGCTGCCGCCACGTCAAAACACGTCATAAGCTCCGGATCCGGCCGACCCGTCATGACCACCGCGGTCTTTTTCGCAAAATCAGGATCCGAGTAATCCTCCAGGGCTGTGCCGTCAAGAAATACACTTCCGCCTAATGGGGAAAGTTCCCGGATGATGCTCTTTAAGATCGTGGATTTTCCAGCCCCGTTCGGTCCGATCAGCGTGACGATGGATCCGCGGCGGATGTTCATGGAGATGTCGGACAGGATCGGTTTTCCGCGGTATCCGACGGTTAAATTGTCTGCTGTCAGGTAGTTCTGCATGGGCTCTCCTTTCAGACTATTCCTATCAACGTTTCACTCTTTTTATCATCATGGCAATCACCACCGGCGCTCCGAACACCGCCGTCACAGAACTGATGGAAAGTTCTGTCGGTGAAAACAACGTTCTCGCCAGCAGATCGCTGAACAGGCAGAATACTGCACCGCCAAGGAAACATCCCGGGATCACAACGATGGGCTTCGCGGTCTTAAACAGCTGTTTGATCATATGGGGCACCGCGATCCCCACGAAGGAGACGGGGCCCGCAAAGGCTGTCACTGTAGCGGAAAGAATGCTGGATAACAGGATCAGCTCGATCCGGAACCGTTTGATATTGACACCCATGTTTCTCGCGTAGACCTCCCCCAGCTGATAGGCACCCATGGCTTTTGAGAGCAGCATGGAACAAAAGAAAGCTGCTGCGGTCACAAGGAGACAGATCTTTACCCCATCAATGGAGATGCCGGAAAAACTCCCCATGGACCAGTTGTGGAGGTTCACGATATTGGAGTCATCGGCGAAGGTTACGATAAAATCCGTTGCCGCCGAACAGATATATCCGATCATGATCCCGCTTACCACTAACATGGACATCTGAGGAAGCTTTTTTGAGACCGCCAGCACGAAGCCCATGGAGGCCATGGCACCGAGAAAAGCCGCACCGATCATGACCCAGGAATTCATGATGAGTCCCTGTCCGAGAAACAGGATCATGAAGATCGAAACGGCGAGCTTCGCGCCGGAAGAGATTCCAAGGACGAAGGGGCCGGCGATGGGATTCGAGAAAAATGTCTGCAGCAGAAAGCCCGACACCGATAACGCCCCGCCGAGGATCAACGCCGCCAGCATTCTGGGGAGGCGGATATCAAAGAGAATATGACGGGTCATATCAGTCCCCTCTTTTCCACCCAGGGCCACAAGAATATCTGCTGCCGATACACGCACGCTGCCGACGGCCAGGCTCAGAAAGCTTAAGGCTGCAAGCAGGACAAATAACAGCAGGTAGGCCCGGACGATCCGCTTAGACTGGGTTGACATAGGCGTTCTTCCCCCTTTCATTTATAATTTGTAACTATTCAGTACCTTCATAGTTACGTGCAAAAATCCATTCCAGATCAGCTTCGCTGATGGGATTTTTGCCTTCCAGCCTATGTTTTCTTACGGTCAGCGCAGCAAGTGCGCAGACCTACTGAATAGTTACTATAATTTAAACTTTTTCGTGTTCTCATCAGCAGGTGTGAATTCAACGCAGTGACGATCCCGTGCTGTTGATCAGCTGTCACATGCGTGTCACTTCAGTTGATGAAGATATGTAAAGCTATATTCGGTATCGTCGGCAAACACCGCGTTCATATCCCGGATCATATTCCCCAGGCCCATGGTCTCCTGGAACATGTTCTTTCCGGTACACCAGACATTGCCCTCTTTCACTGCCTTGAAATCCGCAAAAAGCTGATTCTTTGCGCAAAGCTCATCGATCGCGGTGAGTTCCCCGTCAATGGTACTGTTGTAGATCAGCACATCCGCATCCTTCGCGGCGGCATAGAAGGACTCAAAATCCATGTTCATCGTTGAAAGTGCGTTCTCATCAGAACCGGCATTCCCGGGAATGTAAGTTCCGCCTGCCAGGGCGATCATTTTTGCGATATAGTCCCCATTCTTCCTGACATTGACGCTGCCGGAATTCGTCACATAGAAAAAAGCGGCCGTCTTTCCGGATGGTTCCATGTCGAGAACATCGGACAGAGCGTTCATATTTTCGCGAAATACCTGTTCCGCCTCAGCCTCTTTTCCCGTCAGGACACCGTAGAGCCGGATCCACTCCATTCTTCCCAGGGGATGGCCCTCATAGCTGGACCGCTCCACGAGAACCGGGATCCCAAGGCGTTCCAACTGTTCTTTTACCTCGGGAGTATGGTAGATCATGGTGGACTCCACGGCGAGACCGCAGTCACTGCTTAAGATCTTCTCGTAGTCCGGAGCGCTGTACTTTCCTGCATAGGCAATTTTTCCCTCTTCCATTGCCGTTTTTGCTTCCGGCAGATACCATCCGGTGTCCTTTGTGCCGGAGAGCGCAATCAAATCCATTGCGTCCAGGTGAATGAAATCATCCATAGCGGATGTCGCCACAAGATAGATATTTTTTACCGGTTTCTGGAGGATTTTGATGGAATCCGGCAGTCCGGCCGGCGCGGACATCCCTTCCGGCAGAAGAAGGAACTGGTCTGTATCCCCGATGGTGATGAGCGAGATGTCATTCTCATAATAATCCACGGAAAACTGATCCGCATAGAGAAGATCCATGGAACTTACCGGGGACATATTGTTCCAGCTGCGGGAAGCTGTAGCAGCTGTCTCCGTTTTTGGGGCTGCCTCAGTGCTGCTGCCGGCTTCGTTTTGCCGGCTGTCTGCCGCAGCGGTCTGTTCCCCAGAGCCACCGGCAGAGCTTCCCTCTGCGTCTTTCCCGGTGCACCCAGCACATAGCATGACTACACTCAAAAGAATCACGGTGAGGCATCTGACATACCGCCTGTACCTCTTATCTGTCTCCCGCCTTCTGCGGAATAAATGAATTCTGTTCTTGTCCATACCGTGTTATTGTTTCTGCTCTTCCAGCGTGCTGGAATCAAAGGTCAGCGTGTATTCGATCTCATGCGGAGTGCTCATGGCCGTCGTGTCGGCGTAAACAGTCAGCGGGCTGTCAAAACCAGTCACCGTGATCACAAAGGTGGAATTTCCCTCCGTATTGACCGGAAGAAACTTCTCCTCGTCCACCCGCATATAGTCGTAGTTGGAGCTGCTCCAGATGATCGTCGCTTCTGCCTTTCCGTCCTTTACCTCGACCACCGCCGGGGATTCCACAGACGCACGGCCGGACCCGCCGGTCAGAGCGGCTTCTACAGTATAGGTTCCATCTGCAAGACCGAGATCTTCCACAG
Source organism: Pilosibacter fragilis (assembly GCF_032490495.1). Lineage (NCBI taxonomy): Bacteria > Bacillati > Bacillota > Clostridia > Eubacteriales > Clostridiaceae > Pilosibacter > Pilosibacter fragilis. The sequence goes on from NZ_JAVYJB010000001.1 coordinate 25,087, forward strand.
TCTTTAAGGATGTATTGAGAAACGCATCTGCCGGAATTCCCGATGCCTCAAAGACGAGTTCTCTGTCATACCATTTCTCTTTCTTCTTGCTGAACGCGGTGCACGGAAGCACCTCATTTAATGTCTCCACCGGGACCGTAAAGCTGTGGGTCCCATCAGAATTCTCTTCAAAGGAGATCAGGTCGGATTCCGGAACCTTCGATGCCTCCTCGCCGGTTCCCATGTAGACATAGAGATATCCGGTTCCGCCCATAGTCATTCTCGCGGTCATCGCGCCGTCCTGGACGGTCAGGGCACAGGATATGATCTTAAACATAGAGGAACTGGACTCTACGGAAATATCGTAAGTTCCATTTTTCAGGTCCGCTGCGGATACCGGAACGAGGCCCACGGTGTCAATCGTCTGTTCCGCAGCGGTCTCATTGCCGGAGGCAACGGCGGCTTTTGATTCAACGGCAGCAGTCGTCTCCACCGTAGTTTCAGCCTTGGTTTCTGCAGCAGAGGCAGATGTTGTCTCAGTCGTGCCGGGCTGTCCGCATGCTGTGGACAGGGCGCAGACCGCCGCGAGCGCAAATGTAAACTGTTTCAATTTATGCATAAAATTTTTCTCTCCCTTCAAATTATCAGTGCAGTGCCTGTTATCAGCATTCTGGCTGCTTCAGATAAGTCAGCATCACTACATTCCTGTATCAGAAAAAGGCGGTCGAATCATCGACCGCCCATAGTGAGCTATCTTATTTTGCGAGACTGTCAATGGCAGCCTGGGCATGCTGCACAAAGAGCTGCTGGATCGGCTCGAGTTCACCGAGTCCTCTTACAAGGCAGGTAACCTCATAACCTGCAGCCTTAAACTGGCTCTTCCAGGAATCGTCATCGTCACCGGCCATATCGTTGTTCGCATGGTCACCAGCTACGATCATAAGCGGCTCTAAAACGACCTTCTTGTAGGAGCCCTCTTTTACCTGTGCAATAACATCCTCACAGGACGGAGTTGCCTCAACAGTACCTACATAGTAGTTGTCAAAGCCCTCTTCCTTTAACATATCCTGCATTTTCTGGTAAACAGCGTTGGAATCGGCCTCTGTGCCGTGCCCCATGAAGCAGATCGCTGTCTCGCCGTCATCATACTCCTTTGTTGCGTCTGTGATCGCGGAGATCACAGCCTTGAAATCATCGTCGGAAGTTAAAAGCGGCTCGCCGACAGCAACATGCTCGAAGGCGTCGGAGTTTTCTGCCAACTCATTTACAAGATCTGTGTACTCAAGACCGTTCATAAGGTGGGTCGGCTGTACAACAAGATTCTTGACACCGTTGTCGATGGCACGGTTTAAAGCCTCTGCCACGTTATCGATCGCAACATTGTCTCTTTTCTTTACATGGTCAATGATGATCTGGCTAGTGAAGCCTCTTCTGACGGAATAGTCCGGGAATGCGGTCTCGATGGCGTTCTCGATGGCGCCGACCGTCAGTCTGCGGCTGTCATTATAGCTTGTACCAAAGCTTACTACGAGAAGCTCATTCTCGCCGATCTCATCCTGATTTCTTGTGTTATCCATGGAAGCATCTCCTGTATCGTAATTCTCTTCGTCCTCTTCTTCAGCCTCTGTCGCTTCTGCTGTAGTTTCCTCCGCGGTTGTCTCTGCGACTGTAGTAGTCTCTGCAGCAGTTGTTGCTGCTGTCTGACTTCCGGAGCATCCGGAAAGGATTGCCATGGATACGGCTGCCGCTGTCATAACGGCATAAAGGTTTGCTTTTCTCATTTACTCTTCTCCTCGCTTGAAAAATGAATTTTCAGGTCCCAGCCTGGTTCTTTTTTCTCCCAGCAGACATCCGGCAGGTTTCCTGGCTCATCCATCATCGCGCATGAGACGCCTTCCCGGCAGAAACTGCCAGTGACTGTCCGTTTGTGACGGACAATGCTCATGTACTCCGGATCTACAGTGACGGGCTCGCGCAGGCTTTTGACCTGTTTCCCTTTTAACTCTCATGACGCCTGGGCATATGGATAAAACAACAGCCCGGTGGTTCATGACAGCACCGCATGTATATGGACCTGTAACGATTATCATAACATCCCCGCAATAAAAAAGCAATCGGATATCACGGAAAAACCTTGAAACCCAAGGAGTATTTCCGTAATACCTGACTGCTGATGTGCTAAAGCACGGTCTGATACCTTTAGTGCGCCTTCCGGTTAATAAACTCCGCCTTCGTCTTGGAGTATGTAAACTTCTGTCCGCTGTAGAGACCATAATATCCCGACAGCGTAAAGCTGATGGCGACCGCCACCGCAAAGTACGGCATTGCCTCAAAGCCAAATAGCTCGAATCCCAGGAACATGGTCGCGATCGGGCAGTTTGTGACACCGACAAAGGTAGCGAGCATTCCTGCTGCCGCACAGAGGGACGGTTCGAAGCCTGTGAGCAGTCCGAAGGTGCATCCGAAGGAAGATCCCACCGCCAGTGTTGGAACAATCTCTCCGCCTTTAAATCCGCCGCCCAGGGCGACTGCCGTGAAGATCATTTTCAACAAAAATCCAAGATATGCTGATTCCCCGTCAACCGCTTTCTCTACAAGGTTGAATCCGGCTCCGCAGTAATCCCGTCCGAAGATAAGTGCCAGCGCGATGGAAAGTCCTGCCGCAACAAGGATCCGCACATAGACATTCCCGATCTTATTCTTATAGAGATGCTGGGTCTCATGGAGCAGGATGCAGAAGCAGACACTTAAAAGAGCGCAGGTAAGACCAAGACCAACGGTGTAGAGCGCCGGAACAAGAGAAAACTCCGGAATATGAAGGATCAGGAAGGATTCGCCGTGAAGACCGAGAGCTCCTGAAATCTGCGCCCCGATAAAGGAAGCAAATACGCAGGGAACGAGAGCCGCGTAGTAGGCGACACCAATGCTGATGACCTCAATTCCGAACATGGCTGCCGCAAGCGGCGTCCCGAAGATCGCACCAAAGCAGCCGCTCATGCCGCTCATGATCATGACTTTCTTATCTCTCTCATCCATATGGAACACATCGCCGAAATAATTTCCGATGCATCCGCCGATCTGTAAGGCCGCTCCCTCTTTTCCGGCGGAAGCACCTACAGCCTGGCTTAAGATCGTCGAGATAAAGATACAGGGCAGTGTTGCCATCGGGATCCGCTCGTCCGAGGAGATGGACTCTAAGATCAGGTTCGTTCCCCTGTTTCCGAGCTCATGGAACATCTGGTGAAGCAGGACGATCAGGACGCCGGCCACAGGCATCAGGTACAGCATAAAGCTGTGGGTCTTAAACAGCCGCTGGGCATAGATGACCCCGTATCCAAACGCCGTTCCGATAAGGCCACAGACGGTTCCCATCACGATGGAGATCGCGGTCCAACGGATAAAATACAGGATATTCTTATGAAGCGCTGTCTTAGTTTCGCTTCTGTACATACATTTTCCCCTTTATTAAGTAACAAATTGCCAGATATCCAGGCATATCTTGCCCGGGTCTGCCTGGACATCTGGCAATAAATGAATATTACATATAGATTCCGTTCGTCTTAGTGATCACCGGGCAGTAGCCTGCTGCCTCTAAAGCCTTGATGATCTGATCCTTATGCTCGGTTCCGAAGGACTCGAGAGTGATCGTGAGCTCTACGCCTGCGGTACGGTTTACGTTGGCAAATACGTTGTGCTCCAGCTTGATCACGTTGCCCTGCTCCTTTGCAATCAGTGAGGAAACAGCTGCCAGCTGACCCGGCTTATCCGGAAGCATAACGCTTACGGTGAAGATACGGTCTCTCTGCATCAGTCCATTCTGGACAACGGTAGCCATGGTGAGAACGTCCATGTTTCCACCGCTCAATACGGATACGACTTTCTTACCCTTAAAGTCAAGATGCTTTAAGGCCGCTACAGTTAAAAGTCCGGAGTTCTCGACGATCATCTTGTGATTCTCGGCCATATCGAGGAAGGATAGTGTCAGTTCAGAGTCGTCCACGGTGATCACATGATCCACGTTTGCCTGAAGGTACGGGAACAGCTTGTCACCAGGTGTCTGTACCGCGGTACCGTCGGCGATGGTATTGATCTTTGATACCGTTGTCACCTCTCCTGCCTCTAAGGATGCCTTTAAGCAGGCAGCTCCTGCCGGTTCAACGGCGATGACCTTGATCTTCGGGTTTAAGAGCTTTGCCAGGGTGGAAACGCCTGTGCAGAGTCCGCCGCCGCCAACCGGAACGAGGATATAGTCTACGGTCGGGAGCTCCTTGATGATCTCCATGGCGATGCTGCCCTGACCGGTAGCCACCTCTAAGTCATTGAACGGGTGAACAAAGGTATATCCGTGCTCATCAGCGAGCTCATAAGCGTGGGCGCATGCCTCATCGAAGACATTTCCGTAAAGGACAACTTCAGCACCGTAGGATTTCGTGCGGTTTACCTTGATGAGCGGTGTGGATACCGGCATAACGACTGTCGCCTTAACGCCTGCAAGCTTTGCGGCGTAAGCGACGCCCTGTGCATGGTTTCCGGCAGATGCTGTGATCAGACCGCGGGAGCGCTCTTCCGGTGTGAGCTGGCTGATCTTATAGTAAGCGCCGCGTACCTTGTAAGCACCGGTACGCTGCATGTTCTCCGGTTTAAAATAGATCTTGTTTCCGTAACGCTCAGAGAAATATTCGCTGTAGATCAGCTTTGTCTCCTGTGTCACTTTCTTTACGATCTCGGAAGCTTCTTCAAATTTTTCGAGGCTGAGTTCCTGCATTTCCATTTGTATTCTCCTTATTGTTACAGCTTACGCTGTCATTTACTGTATAATGCCGTGGACAGCCGCGTCTGACGCAGGCATCTGACAGGGCATATTTTTCGGGTTATTCCGGCTGCTTCGCGAACAGGGCCTTCACAAAGTCCTCGGAATTGAATTTCTGTAAGTCATCGATCTTCTCTCCGACTCCCACATATTTTACCGGGATGCCGAGCTCGGACTGGATCGCAACGGCGATGCCGCCCTTTGCGGTTCCGTCAAGCTTTGTGAGGATGATGCCGGTGATATCAGCTGCTTCCATAAACTGGCGGGCCTGTACCAGGGCGTTCTGTCCTGTGGTTCCGTCGAGGACTACGAGAGTCTCACGGTAAGCTTCCGGGTATTCTTTATCGATGATGCGGTTGATCTTCTTAAGCTCCTCCATGAGGTTTTTCTTATTGTGAAGTCTTCCCGCCGTATCGCAGATCAGCACATCCGCATTTCTGGATTTTGCTGCGGAGATGGCGTCGTAGATCACGGCAGCAGGATCGGATCCCTCTTTCTGGGCGATCAGCTCCACGCCCGCGCGGTTCGCCCACTCGGCAAGCTGGTCGATGGCTGCAGCACGGAAGGTATCAGCTGCGGCGAGGACGACTTTCTTTCCCTCTGCCTTTAACTGGTCCGCAAGCTTTCCGATGGATGTGGTCTTTCCGACACCGTTGACACCGATGACAAGAACAACAGATTTTCGGTGTTCGAATTCATATGCGTTCTCACCGAGGTCCATCTTGCTGCGGATGCTGGCGATCAGGGCTTCCCGGCACTGCTCCGGGTCCTTGATATGCTGTTCTTTTACGTTCTTCTTGAGGTCCTCGATGACCGCCATGGTGGTCTGGATCCCCATATCGCCCATGATCAGGGTCTCCTCAAGCTCCTCATAGAAATCGTCATCGATCGCGGAGAAGCCGGAAAAGATGGAATCCATTCCGGACACAATGTTTTCTCTGGTCTTTGTGAGACCTTCGACGAGGCGCGAGAAAAAGCCTTTTTTCTTCTCTTCCATACGAATCCTCCCTATTTTAAATCATTTTCAATCAGGTTCACGGAGACAAGCGTGGATACGCCTTTCTCCTGCATCGTGATTCCGTAGAGACGGTCAGCGGCGACCATGGTGCCTCTCCGGTGTGTGATGACGATGAACTGGGTATGTTTTGTCAGTTTATGCAGATATTTTGCGTAGCGGTCCACATTGGAATCGTCCAGGGCCGCCTCAATCTCATCTAAGAGACAGAACGGGGACGGTTTTAAGTTCTGGATCGCGAAAAGCAGAGCGATGGCCGTCAGTGCCTTTTCTCCGCCGGACATCTGCATCATGTTCTGGAGCTTCTTTCCCGGCGGCTGGGAAATGATCTGGATTCCTGCCTCCAGGATATCTTCATCCTCGATGAGCTCCAGACTTCCGTGTCCGCCTCCGAAGAGTTCCCGGAATACCTTGTCAAATTCCGCCCGGATCATGGCAAATTTTTCCGTGAACTGCTTCCGCATTCCGATATCCAGCTCCTCGATGATCTTATAGAGGGCATCCTGTGCCGTAATAAGATCATCATGCTGGGTCTTCATAAACTCGTAGCGCTCAGAAATTTCCTTGTAGTCCTCGATGGCGTTGACGTTGACATTTCCGAGACCTCGGATCGCGTTTTTCCGCTCAGCGATCTGTCGTTTCATGTCCGCCACATTGTCAAGAGATCCGTCTCTCAAGAGCTCCGCCGTCGAGAATGTGAGACCATATTCATTCCACATATAGTCCACCTGCGCATCCTGTCGTTCTGCCAGTTTGTCGCTCTGGTTCTGGAGACGGAAAAGTTCTTTGTCCAGGTCGGAGATCCTCGCGGAGAGCGCTTCCCGCTTCTCAAAGAAACCCTTCTGGGCCTCATTCTTTGCCGCTTTTTCTTCCTGCGCGGCAGTCATCTCCTGGTAGTAGGTTTCCGCGTCTTTTCCGGCATTCTCAATCTTCTGCTTTAATTCTTCAATCTGTGCGAGGCGCTTCTCCACCTCGTTTTTACTATCCGTGTGTCCGTCCCGCAGGGACATTTTTTCAGTGAGAAGACGGTTCTTCTCCTCTTCGAGACGATGGATATTCTGGTCGAGGAAGGAATCCTGCTGTTTTAAGTTCGCAGCTTCCAGCTGGACTTCTGAGAGAGCCGCGGATGCATTATCCCGGTCTGCCTTCGCCTGCTCTAAAGCTGCGGAATCCGATTCGATCTTTGCGTTCCGGTCGGTATTTTCCTGTTCCAGACTCTTTATCTCTTCTGCGATGGCAGCGAGGCTGTCCCGCAGTTCGTGGATCTGCTCTTCCAGCTGACGGTTTTCCAGGTTCATGTCCGAGGAGGACTCGTAGAGTTCCTCTTTCTTTCCCTCCAACTGTTTCAGCGCAATCTTTGTCGTATTTTCTTCCAGATATTTCTTCTGGAGGTCACTCTTTACATTTTCCAGTTCGCCGCTCTTTTCCTGGAAGATCCCTTCCTGGAATACGGTTTCCGCCTGGATCTTATCAACGGTAGTCAGGGCTTTCTTACAAGCCTCTTCTAATTCCTCCATCTCCCTCTTTCTTCCGAGAAGATTGCTGGAGTTTTTAAAGGCACCACCGCTCATGGATCCGCCTGGATTTAAGAGATCTCCTTCCGGCGTTACGATGCGGATGGAGTGGCGGTATTTTCTCGCGATGGCGATGGCATTGTCAATGTGATCCACCACGAGGACGCGACCGAGAAGGTATCTTGCCAGGGTCTGGTATTCCGGCTGCACATGGACGAGATCCGCGGCGATTCCGATGGCACCAGGCTCTTTTAGGGCACCCGGTGTGTTAAATCCATTTCCCGCGGAGATCGCGGATAACGGAAGAAATGTGGCACGTCCAAACCGGTTCTTTTTCAAGTGTTCGATCAGGATCTTCGCGGTCTGCTCGGAGTCCGTGACGATGTTCTGGATCGATCCTCCGAGAGCTGTCTCGATGGCGATCTCATATTCCTTCGGAACATCGATGAGGTCCGCCACAACGCCATGGATGCCTTTTACCCGGTCACGGACCTCCATGACGCGCTTGATGCTGTTTCCATAGCCGTCATAGCGCTCCGCCAGATTCCTTAAGGATTCCAGCTTTGTGTGGGCCGTGTGGTAATCCTGTTCCGTGTGGCTTAAGTTTTTGTTTAAACGGCGGATCTCTTCGTTTGCCGTCTTTACTTCCTCTTCCAGGGATTCTGCCTGGGAAAGAAGTTTTTCAATCTCGGCGTCGATGGCTGTCAGGCGCTCGTTCTGCTCTGCAATCTGGTTATCCCAGTTCTCCTCGTCGCTCTTGACCTTTAGGAGCTTCTGGGCAACCTCGGATCTGCGAACCTGTACCTGCTCCAGCATCGTATCATAGCGCTGTTTCTTTACAGATAACTCTGATCTTTCATTCAGAGCCGCGATCAGCGCGCCCTTTAACTGCTCGATGGACTGCTCGAGACTGTCGGCGTGGGTGGCGGAGATCTTTAAGGCACCTTCTGCGCCAGAGAGATGTTCCAGTACTTCCAGGATCTTATTTCCGAGGGTTTCCCGCTCCTCTTTGATAGCTTCCTGCTCTTTATTTTTCGCGGATAATTCCTCGTCGATGGCAGCAGTCCTGTTTTTAATGTGCTCCGCGTTTAACTCCTCGGCATGGATCTGCTCCCTTAAGACATTGATCTGACCTTCTAAGTTTCCCGCGGACATCTTCGCTTCGTTCGCGGCGTTCTGCTTTTCGGAGATCTTTTCATCCAGCAGCCGGACTGTCTCGGAGATCCGGTCATACTCCTCTTTTAAAGCCTCTGCAGCGGTTTTGGATTCCTCCATATCGCCGGTTACCGTGTGCTCTTTTCTTGTGAGCTCCAGTTTCTGATCTTCGATGGCCTTCAAGTCGGTAAGGAAGAGGTTTACATCGTAACGCTTTAACTCTTCCCGGAGCCTTAAATACTCCTTCGCCGTCTCCGCCTGCTTTGCGAGAGGACCTACCTGTTTTTCCAGTTCACTTAAGATATCCGATACACGGACGAGATTCTGTTTCTCATCCTCCAGTTTCTTCTGGGCGATGGCCTTTCTTCTCTTAAACTTTACGATTCCGGCTGCCTCATCGAACAGCTCGCGACGGTCCTCAGGGCGTCCGCTTAAGATCTTATCGATCTGGCCCTGTCCGATGATGGAATAGCCCTCTTTACCGATACCTGTATCATAGAAAAGCTCATTGATATCCTTTAAGCGGCAGGCACTGCCGTTTAAGAGATATTCACTTTCACCGGAGCGGTAGATCCGTCTGGAGACCGTGACCTCGTCGTAATCGATGGCAAGCTGGTGGTCGGAATTATCCAGGGTGATAGCTACATAGGCAAATCCCTGGGGCTTTCTCATCTCCGTACCGGAGAAGATCACATCCTGCATGGAGGAACTTCTGAGCTGTTTTACTTTCTGCTCACCGAGCACCCAGCGGACTGCATCGGCAACATTGCTCTTTCCGCTTCCATTCGGACCAACGATGCCGGTAATTCCGTTGTGGAATTCAAATACGATCTTATTGGCAAAGGATTTGAACCCCTGGACTTCGATACTCTTTAAATACATGCGTTAATTTTCCTATTTCTTAAAACTACGTGATCTGTGCCTTACTGGATCTTACAGATTCCGTGGTAGGCGGCAACCTGTTCCGCCGCTTTCTTTGTCCGTCCGAGACCTCTTCCGATCTCCTCGTCCCCGATTTTTACGCAGACCTCAAAGGACTTGTTGTGATCCGGTCCCTCTTCCTTGAGAAGTTCATAGACAAGCGTTTCTTTGTACTTTGCCTGAACCATTTCCTGCAGGATAGTTTTGCTATCGTAAAAGAGCTGTTTATGTTCAATATCATTCAGAATAAAACGATGGATGAACTCTTTTGCATTAGCAAGACCACCATCCAGATAAATCGCGCCAATGACCGCCTCCATCGCGTCGGAAACAACAGACGGACGCTTTCTTCCACCGGTCAGATCCTCGCCTTTTCCGAGAAGCAGATAGTCGCCAAGCGGGATCACATCCGCGCAGTAAGCCAACGTCGGCTCACAGACAAGGCTGGCACGGAGTTTCGTCATCTCGCCCTCCGGCATAGACTCGTATGTGTGGAACAGGAAATCGCTGGAGATCACCTCGAGCACAGCATCGCCAAGGAATTCCAGACGCTCATTGCAGCGCGTCTTATCCCAGTGCTTTTCATTTGCGTAGGAACTGTGGGTCAGGGCGTGAGTCAGAAGTCCTGGATCCCGGAACTGGTAACCGATCACTTCCTGAAGTTTTTCAAGTTTTTCTTTCATGATTAACCTTTCTTTAAAAGAAGGTGTCCCTGTAAAGAGACACCTTTTCCTGCGATTAATTTAATGCGTTTTTGATTGCCTCAACAGCATCGCCGACACTTGCGATCTTCTCAGCTTCCTCAGTCGGGATCTCGATGTCGAACTCTTCCTCGATACCCATGATGATCTGGAATACATCCAGGGAATCTGCGCCAAGATCGTCAACGAATGTAGTGTTCATTGTGATCTCCTCCGGATCGATATTAAGAACCTCTGCGATGATCTGCTGTAATTTTTCAAACTCCATAATTTCCATCCTCTCCTATTTTGCTTAATAATTTAGACTTGATTTTATAATGTGTAACGGTTCGGTCTGCAGCGCAGATAACACCCGACCAAACGGTTATGCTTCTGTCTCTTCCGGGGCAAGACACTCTTTTATTTTATCAGAAATCTCATTCTCCTTAAAGGAGATACACTGGATAATTGAGTTCTTTACCTCTTTTGCCTTGGAACTTCCGTGGGTCTTCACGACAAGTCCTTTTAAGCCTAAGAGCGGTGCGCCGCCGTACTGGCTCGCGTCGAAGCTCTTTAACGTAGTTTTTAAAGCCGGTTTGATGAGAAGCGCACCGATCTTGCTTCTGAGATCGCTCATCAGGCCCTTCTTCACCATCGTCATCATCGTCGCGCCCACGCCCTCGTAGAGCTTTAAGATCACATTTCCCACAAAGGCCTCGCAGACGATCACATCCGCGCCGCCGTGGGGGATCTCACGGGCTTCGATACTTCCGATGAAGTTAATATTTTTGCACTCTTTTAAGAGCGGGAATGTCTCTTTTACAAGGGCATTTCCCTTTTCTTCTTCCACACCGATATTGACGATCGCCACACGCGGATTCTCGATTCCCATCACATATTTCATATAGAGGGAACCCATCTGGGCAAACTGTACCAGGTGGGAAGGTCTCGCATCAACGTTTGCGCCGCAATCGATCAGAAGAGAGACACCCTTTTCCGTAGGGATAAGCGGTGCTAGCGGCGGGCGTTCCACACCCTTGACACGGCCGACGATGACCTGTCCGCCGACGAGAACGGCTCCAGAGCTTCCGGCGGATACAAAGCCGTCCGCTTCCCCGTTTTTCACGAGGTTCAGACCGACCACGAGGGAAGAATTCTTTTTCTTACGGATTGCGTTGACCGGCGGTTCTCCCGTTTCGATCACTTCCGGGGCGTCAACGATCTCGATCTGCTCTTTTTTATAGGTGAATTTTGAGAGCTCTTTCTCGATGGCATCTTTCTGTCCAGTTAAACAGACGGTAATGTCATTTCGTTCTGTGACCGCATCGACAGCACCTTTTACGATCTCACCAGGGGCGTTGTCCCCACCCATGGCGTCTACTGCAATTTTTATCATGTTTTTCTCTCCAATTCCTGTCCGTGCGCAGAAAAGTCTTGATAAATATTTCCATAACACGGATCATCCCATCGAACGGCATAAAAACACATTGCCGCTCTCCGGGACTTTTATAGTAATTAATATACTAAATACCTTTCATAAAATCAATACCTTTTTCATGCAGTTTTCATGAACAGGGAATGACAGGTTTTTGGAAGAAAATACCTTATATATGGAAGAAACAGATAAAAAGTCATGACGATCAGTCTAAGATTTAGATCCGATCATCATGACTTTTTCTAATTATATATGCCCATACCACTTATCAGACCTGCCCTTAACTGGTTCCTTACGAGGCATGCATATCCGTTTAAACGACTTCTTCGCATTCTACTCCTGCACAAGTTTATGGATCATCCCGCTCACCTGTGACGGGTTTGCTTTTCCTTTCATCTCCTTCATGACCTGTCCCATGAGGAATCCGATGACTTTGTCTTTTCCTTCTTTTAACTCGCCCACAGCTTTCGGGTTTGCGTCCAGGATCTTCTTCACGGTCTCCTCCAGAAGTCCGGAATCGCTCTCCATCTTTAGTCCATGTTTCTCAACATAAGTTGCCGGATCCACATCGGACTCAAACATGACGGCAAACACATCCTTTGCAGTCTGGTTGTTGATGACGCTCTTCTCAAGGAGTGCGATAAGGGATGCCAGATGCTCTGCTGTGAAGGTGATCTTCGATGCCTCTGATTCCTTCTCTTTTAACAAACGAAGGGTCTCTCCGGTCAGCCAGTTCGCCGCCTTCTTCGGTGCTGCCCCTGCCTTGATGGTGTTCTCGAAGAGTTCAGCTAACGCCTTATCTCCTGTGAGGATATCTGCATCGTAAGCGTTCAGCCCGTATTCAGTCTGGTATCTCCTGGATTTTGCTTTCTTTAACTCCGGCTGAGCTGCACGGATGGAAGCGATCCACGCGTCGGAGATATCGATCGGCGGAAGATCCGGGTCCGGGAAATAACGGTAGTCCTTCGCATCTTCCTTGGAACGCATCACATGGGAAGCTTCCTTGTTGTCATCCCAGCGGCGTGTCTCCTGGACAACAGCACGTCCATCCTCGAGAAGCTCTATCTGGCGCTCTCTTTCTCCCTCAATGGCATGGGCAATGGCCTTGAAGGAGTTTAAGTTCTTCATCTCAGTTCTCGTTCCAAGTACCGGGCTTCCAATCTCTCGGACAGAAAGGTTCACGTCGGCACGCATGGAACCTTCCTGGAGACGGCAGTCGGAAACGCCGAGGTACTGCATCGTGGACTGAAGATGCTCTAAGTACTGGATGACCTCGTCGGTGCTTCTCATATCCGGTTCGGATACGATCTCAATCAGTGGAACACCGCTTCGGTTGTAATCGACCAGGGAACTGTCGGTCCACTCGTCATGAACCAGCTTTCCGGCATCCTCCTCCATATGAATCTCATGAATGCCGATGCGTTTTGTTCCTGCTGATGTCTCAAGCTCCACATAACCGTCGTGGCAGATCGGAAGGTACAACTGGGAGATCTGGTAGTTCTGTGGGTTATCCGGGTAGAAGTAGTTCTTACGGTCGAACTTGCAGAACTGGTTGATCTGGCAGTTTAACGCAAGACCCGCACGAAGCGCGAACTCCACGACCTGCTTATTTAATATAGGAAGAGATCCCGGCATACCCGTACAGATCGGGCACACATGGGTGTTCGGTTCAGCGCCGAAATCTGTTTTGCATCCGCAGAAAATTTTAGTCTTTGTGGCTAACTCCACATGGACCTCAAGACCGATGACGGTTTCATACTGTTTCATTATAAGGTCTCCTTTCTGGCAAATGGAAGTGTCCATCCACCGCGGACATTCTCGATGGCGGATGCTGCGGCAAACAGGGTCTTTTCTCTGAAGCAGTCACCGAGAAGCTGGACACCGATCGGTAGTCCCTTTTCGTTCATGCTGCACGGAACGGTGAGCCCTGGAAGACCTGCAAGGTTTACGGCAACCGTATAAATATCGCTTAAATACATCTTCATCGGATCGCTTAAAGAAGTTCCGATCTTTGGAGCTGCCGTCGGGGCTGCCGGTCCTAAGATGATGTCATACTTTGCAAATGCTTCATCAAATGCTTTCTTGATCAGGGCGCGTACTTTTAACGCTTTCAGGTAATATGCGTCATAATATCCGGAGCTTAAAACGAAGGAACCGAGCATAATTCTTCTCTTGACCTCCGGTCCGAATCCCTCGGATCTGGAACGCTTGTACATGTCGTGGAGACCTTCGTATGCTTTCGCACGGTAGCCGTACTTGACACCGTCGAAACGCTCTAAGTTGGAGCTTGCCTCCGCAGCCGCGATCACGTAATATGCCGGAATCGTGTATTCCATAAGACCGAGGTCAAAGTATTCTACCTCTGCCCCGCACTCCTTTAAGTAGGCTGCACACTGCTCGACGGCTGCTCTGACATCATCGTCAAGTCCGTCCGACAGATACTCTTTCGGGATACCGATCTTCATGCCGCGTATGCCCTTTCCGATGGAGGAAGTGAAATCCGTGTCATTTCTCTCCATGGAGGTGCTGTCCCTCTCGTCATGGCTTGTGATGGTCTCAAGAAGGGCTGCACAGTCGGCTGCATTCTTGCCAATCGGTCCGATCTGGTCCAGGGAGGACGCGTAAGCCACAAGACCAAAACGGGAAACCGTTCCGTATGTCGGCTTGATTCCGGTAACGCCGCAGTAGGAGCTTGGCTGACGGATGGATCCGCCGGTGTCAGAGCCGAGAGCCGCGAAACACTCACCGGCTGCGACCGCCGCACAGGAACCGCCAGAGGAACCGCCCGGAACATGTTCTGTATCCCACGGGTTCTTTGTAACCGCGAATGCGGAAGTTTCGGTGGTACTTCCCATGGCGAACTCATCCATGTTTGTCTTTCCGAGGATCACCATGCCGGCATCTGTGATTCTTGTGACCGCCGTCGCATCGTAGAACGGGACAAAGTTTTCAAGGATCTTTGAAGCACATGTAGTCTTCATGCCTTTTGTGCAGATATTATCTTTCACTGCAATCGGGACACCTGCCAACGGGCCTGTGTATTTTCCGGAGCGGATTCCATCGTCCACTTCCTTTGCCCGTGCTAAGACCTTCTCCTCATCCACGGTGAGGTACGCGCGGATCTTCTGATCTTCCTTGGCAATCTGCGCCAGGGATGCCTTTGCGGCCTCCTCTGAGGTGATCTCGCCTGCTTTTATCTTCTTTGCCAGCTCTGTGGCGGAAAGTTCCAGTATTTTCATATCCGTCTCCTCCTAACCGATGGTCTTTGGAACAAGGAACTGTCCGTCCTTTTCCTTCGGCGCATTCTTCAATAGTTCTTCCTTCGGGGTACTCTCAAGAACAACGTCCTCGCGGAACACGTTCTTGATCGGGAAGATGTGGGTCAGCGGCTCCACATCGGAGGTATCTAATTGATTCAGCATATCAACATAATCAAGCATCTGCTGAAGATCCTGTCTTGATTTTTCTTTCTCCTCTTCTGTCAGGTGAAGCTTTGCCAGGATCTCGATCTCATCCATCGTCTTATCGGTGATCATCTCTGCCATAATCTTAAATCCTTTCTCTATATCATCACGGTTTTAATCTTGTCATGTCTCTTGGGAACAGGCACGCCTCGCGGACATTGTCCTCGCCGATCATCTTCATGGTCAGACGCTCAAGGCCGATCCCGAGACCACCGTGAGGCGGCATTCCGTATTTGAAGCAGTCAAGATAATCTTCCATCCCCTCGGTGTCCATGCCTTTCTCATCGATCTTCTTTAAGAGCATCTCGTAATCATGGATTCGCTGGCCGCCTGTGGTAATTTCAAGGCCACGGAATAAAAGGTCAAAGCTTAAGGTGAATTCCTTGTTCTCCGGATCGTCCATTGCGTAGAACGGACGTTTCTTTGACGGATAATGGGTAACGAAAACGAAATCTGCACCGTACTCAGATTTGAAGTACTCGCCGATCAGCGCCTCTTCCTCCGGCTCTAAGTCGTGCGGGCTTCTGATCTGCCTGTCATACTTTTCGGCGATCAGCCGTTTCGCTTCATCGAAGCGGACGAATGGGATTTTTTCCACGTTCGGAAGTTCGATCTTTAACAGGGTGACCTCCTTCGCGTAGTCTTTCTTCAGAAGTTCTACCACATACTGCAGCATCGCTGTCTCCATCTTGCAGATATCCATGAAGCTGTCGATGAATCCCATCTCGAAATCAAGGCTTGTGTACTCGTTTAAATGTCTCTTTGTGTTGTGCTTCTCTGCACGGAACACCGGGCCGGTCTCAAAGACTCTGTCGAACACGCCGACCATCATCTGTTTGTAGAACTGCGGGCTCTGTGCCAGGACTGCCGGTCTGTGGAAGTACTGGAGTTTAAAGAGGTTCGCGCCGCCCTCTGCGGATTTCGCACCGATCTTCGGGGTATGGATCTCGGTGAATCCCTGGCTTGTCATAAACTCGCGGAAGCCGCGGCAGATACCTTCCTGGATGCGGAATTTCGCGCGCTCACGGACGTTCCTCAATGCGATGGCACGGCGGTTTAAGTTTGCCTCCAGGGATGTGGGAAGTTTCCACTTGTCGATGGCAATTGGCATCGGCTCTTCCGGTTTTGAAAGGATCCTTGCATCGGCAAGATGGATCTCAATTCCGTGGGGTGCACGCTCTTCCTTGAAAACAGTTCCAGTCACGCGGACTGCCTGACCTTCACGGATCTCGGAGAGGACTTCCTTTTCGGATCCTGCCTGGATCACGGTCTGTAAGAGACCATCGCGGCTTCTTAAGATCACAAAGGAGATTTCTCCCATATCGCGGATGCTGTGTACCATGCCTTCAACAGTAACTTCGGTACCAACGGACTCTTCTCTTTCCAATTCTTCAAGAGTTTTTACTTTTCTGTCTTCTAATCCTGTTACAAACTCCATAATCTGTTCCTCCTAAATTTGTGGGGTAAAATTTGAGGTCTTTTAGCTTGAACAACAAAAATCCCGCCCCGGAGACTTTTGCTTTTAAAAGTTCTCCGGGACGGGATCTATATCACCCGCGGTACCACCCGCATTGCATTTCCATGCCACTCATGAGTCGCCGCTTTCGCTGTCGGACCATCATCCTAACGACTCGGCCGCGTAACGTGCGGCTTGCGTGCTGTCCTACCATCGTATCCGATCTTCGAGCAGCCGGCTCCGGAGCGTTCCCGCCTTTCTCGTTTCTTCCATGCTCTCAGCTGTCACACGGTTCTCTGTAAAGTCTTTCGAAAGGGAGTTTCCTTCAACGCCTTTGTTTGATATCTTTTTGATGTTTTATGTTTTATCAGAGATTTTTGATTCTGTCAAGTGCTTTTAAAGAATTTTCGTAAGTTCCGAATGCAGTGATCCGGAAATATCCCTCTCCGGACGGACCAAATCCTGCACCAGGAGTGCCCACGATACCGGCATTGTTTAACAGATAATCAAAGAAATCCCAGGACTTCATGTCGTTCGGAGTCTTTAACCAGATATACGGGGAGTTTACGCCGCCATATACGGTAAAACCTGCGTCCTTCAAGCCTGTGTAGATCGTCTTCGCGTTCTTCATGTAGCGCGCGATCTGCTCAGCGACCTGCACCTTTCCTTCCGGAGAGTACACAGCCTCACCTGCGCGTTGGATGATATACGGAGTTCCGTTGTACTTGGAACCCTGACGGCGCATCCACATAGCGTTTAAGCTTACATCACCGCTCTTTAAGTCCTTTGGAATTACAGCAAATCCGAGACGCATGCCGGTAAAGCCTGCTTTCTTGGAGAAGCTGCGCAGTTCGATCGCACATGTCTTAGCGCCCTCACATTCATAGATGGAGTGCGGGATGCCTGCCTCTGTGATATATGCCTCGTAAGCAGCGTCATAGATGATGACAGCGCCGTTCTTGTTCGCGAAATCCACCCATGCCTGGAGATCTGCCTTCTTGATCGCCTCACCGGTCGGGTTATTCGGGAAGCAGAGATAGATCAAGTCTACATGCTCCTTCGGAAACTCCGGAAGAAATCCGTTGTCAGCAGTACACGGCATATACACGATCTTGTCGAAACGACCTGTCTCACCGTTGTAAAGACCGCTGCGGCCTGCCATAACATTGGAATCCACGTATACCGGGTATACCGGGTCGCATACAGCGATAACGCTGTCTAAGGAGAATAATTCCTGGATATTTCCGCAGTCGCACTTTGCACCGTCGGATATGAAAATCTCGTCAGCAGAGATGTCGCATCCTTTCTCCTGAAAATCCTCTTTTGCAATAATATTTCTCAAAAAGTCATAGCCCTGCTCCGGAGCGTAGCCGTGGAAAGTCTCAGCATGTCCCATCTCATCGACAGCTTTGTGCATCGCTTCAATGATCGCAGGAGCGATCGGCTGTGTCACATCACCGATTCCGAGACGGATGATCTCCTTCTCCGGGTGCTCTGCCTGGAATGCGGATACTCTCTTTGCGATATTTGCGAAGAGATAGCTGCCCGGCAGCTTGGCAAAATTTTCATTGACTTTAAACATGTCTCAAATCCTCTCTTTCTGTAAATGCATGTGGGGTCTGGTTGCCAAATGCCTAGCCGGCTCTGCGTGCAGGCACGCTATCCGGTTAGTCGCTTTGCACCACTTTTATATGTAAATATACCACACATATGCAAAAACTGCAGTAAAAATCCGGCAAATACTTTAACTTTTTGTTACAGTTCAGCCATGCGCTGGTTTGAATGAGAAAGTGTGTTGCAAGCTTGCTTGCATAAGCACTTTTTCATCCAAATCAGCATATGGTGGAACCACCAAGCTTCTTGTTTTCATGAATATGAAAACAAGAAGCTATAATGACTGAACTGTAACAATTTTTTTTGCAATAACCAGGTAAAGTGCCGGATGATTACCGACTTGCAGGTCCAGCTTGGCTCTCCGCACACGGCGGGGATAAACATTAATCTTCATGGATCAGCATGGTGACCATATGGGCGCTCTCCGTCATGGTTCTTCCTGTGTCCATGCTGGTCTTCTGGAGATAGCGGTGCGCTTCCGGCTCGGAAAGATGATTTCTCTTCATGAGAAGCTTCTTTGCACGTCTGAGTACGCCCTGCTCCTCCGCACTTTCAACAAAGCCTGCGAAAAGCGGATGTGCATGGTTCGGTCTTGATTTTAATTCTGGATGAGCCTGAATTCCCACATAAAACGGGTGATCCGGGAGCTCGATCATCTCAACGATATGACCGTCCGGGGACTGACCGGAGATCATCATGCCATGGGATGTAAAATCATCGCGGTAATGGTTGTTGATCTCAAAGCGGTGTCTGTGACGCTCATTGATCAATTCTGTTCCATAAAGGGCATATGCCTTGGACTTTTTGTCGAGAACACACGGATAGGAACCAAGACGTAAGGTTCCGCCAAGGTTCTCAATGCCGTTCTGATCCGGCATCAGATCAACCACCGGATGTGTTGTATCCGGATTCAGCTCGGAGCTGTTTGCATCCTCATATCCCAGAACATTTCTCGCAAATGCGACCATGGCCATCTGCATGCCGAGGCAGATTCCGAGGAATGGGATCTTGTTCTCTCTCGCATAGTTGGCTGCCAGGATCATTCCCTCGGTTCCTCTGGAACCAAAACCGCCCGGAATAATGATTCCGTCCACACCGGCAAAGGTGTCATCGAGGATCTCCGGAGTTAAGAACTCGGAATCCACCCACTTGATGGATACCTTTGTGCGGTTTGCGATGCCTCCGTGCTTTAATGCCTCCATAACGCTGAGGTATGCGTCATGAAGCTGGATATATTTTCCTACCAGGGCGATGGTCACTTCGCTCGTCGGATTCTTTAACGCGTCCACCATCTGTTTCCAATCGCCGAGCTGCGGCTCCGGGCACGGAATGTTCAGGCACTCACATACGACCTGGGCCAGGCGCTCTTTTTCCATTGCAAGTGGAGCTTCGTATAAATATTCAACATCCAGGTTCTGGAGCACATGATCCTCCGGGACGTTGCAGAATAATGCGATCTTGCTCTCAATGCCATCCTCAAGCGGAACCTCAGTACGGCATACGATCACATCCGGGAAGATTCCCATTCCCTGAAGGGCTTTAACACTCTGCTGGGTCGGTTTTGTCTTTAATTCGCCGGATGCCTTTAAATATGGAACAAGCGTTACATGGATCAGAACTGAGTTCTGGTATCCGATCTCGTGGCGGAACTGACGGATCGCCTCTAAGAACGGCTGGCTCTCGATATCGCCGACGGTACCGCCGACCTCAATGATCGCGATGCGGTCCTCATCCGGGGATTTCGCGCGGTAAAATCTTGCTTTGATCTCGTTTGTGATGTGTGGGATCACCTGTACGGTACCTCCGCCGAAGTCTCCGTGACGCTCTTTTTGAAGAACGGTCCAGTAGATCTTTCCGGTGGTTACGTTGGAGTTCTTATCAAGGCTCTCATCAATGAAGCGTTCATAATGTCCAAGGTCCAGGTCGGTCTCTGTTCCATCGTCTGTGACGAACACTTCTCCATGCTGGATCGGATTCATGGTACCCGGATCAATATTGATATAAGGATCGAACTTCTGCATCGTTACCTGATAACCTCTTGCCTTTAAGAGACGTCCAAGGGATGCGGCGGTAATACCTTTGCCGAGTCCGGAGACAACGCCTCCCGTGACGAATACGTATTTAACTGCCATACCTTACCTCCAAATTTATATTACTGTTAATGTGGGGAAACTGTAGTTTCATATAATGCTGAAAGCCAGCTGCTCCGTGGCTTCGGCACTCCCGCAGCTACCGCCAGCATTCGTAATCCGGGCTATCGCCCTGCTTACCATACCGGCTTGGTCGTCAAATGCCTATTCTTCACTGCATGCAGGCACGCAGAATGTCTAACCGCTTGACAACGCTTTCAAGTAAAAAAAGGTGACAGAAGTACTAAGACTCTGACACCTTTGTCTAATTCATTCCATCACTATGAAACTTATTTTTACGCAGGATTAATTGCTCATAGGTATTGACTGCGCTAAAAAAATATGGAACTACTATATTCCATTTTTTCAAATTTGTAAAGTAGTTTTTTCGCAGTTTGTTAAAGTTTTTTCATCCAATTCCTTCCATACGGGATCCGCAGCCTGAAAAGACGATTCTTATGTCCTGACATAGAATTGTTTAAAACTGTTTTGACTCCTTGAAACGGCAGAACAACTGTAAGACCATCCGAAACAGAAAAATGTTTAATAATAGGAACGCTGTCTGTGATCAAAAAAAGATTCAAAAAAATGTGTTGACAAATCCTGAAAAACGAGTATATTATACCACCATAAGAGCAAGGGCGCTTGGGTGCATGAAACATACACCCCGGTGCCCTTCTCGCATTTTACGGATCTTCCCCATACCCCCCTATACTTAAATATCGATCCGTAAAGTGACTACTGTCTGTTCCCCACCCCGGAACAGGCAGCAAATCAAGTATAATTTCCCGCATATGGGAGCAAAGAAGTTCCCCAGCGGAGTTGAAAGGAGAAACATCTATGAGCAAAAGCATTCCTGAACTGTATGGAAGTCTTGTATTCAACGACTCCGAAATGAAAGCACGTCTCCCGAAGGATATCTACAAAGCACTTGCAAAGACCATCAACAGCGGTTCCCATCTGGAACTGGATGTCGCAAACTCTGTAGCTGTTGCCATGAAAGAATGGGCTCTGGAGCATGGCGCTACCCATTTCACCCACTGGTTCCAGCCGATGACAGGCATCACCGCTGAGAAGCATGACAGTTTTCTCTCTCCGACCGGTGTCGGCGAAGCAATCATGGAATTTTCCGGAAAAGAACTCGTAAAAGGTGAGCCGGACGCGTCCAGCTTCCCGTCAGGCGGTTTACGCGCTACCTTCGAAGCCCGCGGCTATACCGCATGGGATCCTACCTCTTTCGCATTCATCAAGGGACATACGCTCTGTATCCCAACTGCCTTTTGTTCTTACAGCGGCGAGGCACTCGATAAAAAGACTCCGCTGCTCCGCTCCATGGAAGCTGTCAGCAAAGAAGCTACCCACTTACTCCACATTTTAGGAAAAACAGATGTCAAACGCGTCAACACTACGGTAGGCGCTGAGCAGGAATATTTCCTGGTAGACAAAGAGTGCTACCGTTTAAGAAAAGACCTGATCTTCTGCAGACGTACCTTATTCGGCGCTCCGGCTCCGAAGGGACAGGAAATGGATGACCACTACTTTGGTTCCATCAAGCCGAGAGTGGAAGCCTTCATGGAAGAATTAAACGAAGAACTCTGGAAGCTTGGAATCCCGGCAAAGACAGAACACAACGAGGTTGCTCCTGCACAGCATGAGCTTGCTCCTGTCTTTGAAAGCGTCAATGTTGCTGTTGACCACAACCAGCTTGTGATGGAATTGATGAAGAAGGTTGCTGACCGCCATGACCTTGCGTGCCTGCTCCATGAGAAACCGTTCGAGGGCATCAACGGAAGCGGAAAACACAACAACTGGGCACTCTCCACGGATACCGGCGAAAACCTTCTGAATCCGGGAAAGACACCGGCAGAAAACACACAGTTCTTACTGTTCTTAGCAGCCGTTGTGGAAGCTGTTGATGATTATGCGGATCTTTTAAGAATCTCTGTTGCAACAGCCGGAAACGATCACCGTCTCGGAGCAAACGAGGCACCGCCTGCCGTCGTTTCCATGTTTTTAGGTGAAGAGCTGGAAGCTGTTGCCGATTCCATTAAATCCGAAACATATTTTGAAGGAAAGGGTGCCGTTCAGATGTCCATCGGCCCGAAGGTTCTCCCGCACTTCACAAAAGATAACACAGACCGTAACCGTACATCACCGTTCGCCTTCACAGGAAATAAGTTTGAGTTCCGTATGCCGGGCTCCTCTCTCTCCCTGTCAGGTCCGAACGTGATCTTAAATACAGCAGTTGCAGAGTCTCTCGCAGGCTTCTGCAAGGTCTTAGATGGGCTTACCGGCTCAGAGCTTGATTTGGCGATCCACAAGCTTTTAAAGGATACCTTCACAGACCATGCAAGGATCATTTTCAACGGCAACGGCTATACCGATGAGTGGTTAGCGGAAGCCAAGAAACGCGGACTCCCGAACCTGAAATCGACGCCGGAAGCTCTTCCGCATTTAATTGCCGAAAAGAACATCGAGCTTTTCACAAAGCATCATGTATTGACAAAAGAAGAACTCTTCTCCCGTTACGAGATCCTTCTTGAGGATTACGCAAAAACGATCCATATCGAGGCTAAGACTATGGAGGAAATGGTACAGAAAGACTTTCTTCCGTCTCTGTTCTCCTATGTAAATGATCTCGCATGCACAGGCAGCACCAAGAAAGAGCTTGTTCCTGGCATTACAACAAAGGCGGAAGAAAAGCTGATCACAAAGCTCTCCGGACTCGCAGATACGATCTCTGATGAGCTTGATACCTTAAAGGATATGATCGGTACCGCGGAAGGCATGGATGACTACTTAAAGGCTGGTACTTACTACCATGACACGATCCTTGCCGAGATGGAAACGATCCGTCTGGCTGTCAACGATGCGGAAGTCCTGATCCCGGAGGATTATCTCCCGTATCCGACATACGATGCATTGCTCTTCTACATTTAATTGTTTTGCTCATAGGGAAGACCGCCGGTTACCAGAGAAATCTGGACCGGCGGTCTTTTCGTATCATATTTTACTATGCGCCATTTGCATTTAAAATTGCTGCAATCATTTTCAGCGTCACGTTCTTATCCACTCTGGCATTGCTTTATGAAAGTTTAACTTTCTTGAACTCTTCCATGAAATCAACAATATAGTTTGCTGTGGTCTCGAGCATTTCCTTGCCCCACTCTTCTGTAGCGGTACTCGGATGATCCGGTCCAATCCATCCGTTGTCTGTAACATGCGGAGTTTTGCGGGGAATCTCAACGGTAACTCCCTTATACTCAACAGAACGAAAACCAGTTGTCTTCAGATTATCAGACAGGTGCTTAAACTGGAGTTCACCACCTATCTCACTCTTGTCAACTAAAGACGGATCAATTCCAAGAATCGCAGCTGTTTCCTCACCGCCGCCGTGACCGCCTTTCCATGCTGGGTTCATATCCCATGCCATCAGCCACCAGTTAAGCATAGCAACCAGGCAGCCTTTATCCTCGAATTCCATGCCAAGGCGCTGAATCATCTTGATGTTACCGCCATGTCCGTTCAGAAAAACGAATTTTCTTGCGCCGTGACGATACAGACTCAGGAAAACCTGACGGCAAAACTGATAGAGTACCTCGCTGTCAATATCAATTGAACCAGGATACGGAGCTAAACCTGGGCTGGAACCATATGGAATGGTCGGAGCAATCAAAACATCACTCTTCTTCTCGATTTTCTCCAACAAATGATTTGGAATCAGTGTATCGGTTCCAAGCGGCATGTGACGACCGTGACACTCAATACTGCCGATAGATATAAGTACCATATCATTTTTTTCAAAATATTCCTGTGCTTTCGGCCAAGTCAAATTTTCAAGTCTCATAGTTTCTTTCCTTTCACATAATAATTATTATCTGCTGAAAAATCGGACGATCCGAAAACCAGACAGCCCGACATTCATCAATTACTGTGTTGCCGTTAATTACTGTGCAACCTTAACCTTATCCAAGCTGTAGTAACCATTTGCGTCCATAATGAATCCTTCAACATTTTTATTGATATCTTTCCATTGACATCCCAATTTCGTAATGTCTGAACAGATACGCCTATAATTTTTGAAAATTTATGTATAGAATAATATTTACTCAGAGTATTAACTCCTTTTAATAGTACTCTACCCTATATCCTATAAAACTCAACATCTATCTATATGATTTATCTCAGTCGAGAAGACTCTCACCTCTTCAGGTGGCGAGTAATAACAAATTAGTCTCAGTGGGAGTTAGTCTCCGACTGAGATAAACGCTCCACGAGGATGTACAGTGATTCTGTAAAGAATATGTCAGCTTACGCTGAGCAGAATCACGCACCAAGTCTCACGGACGTTTGACTTAAAATTTAACTGTTAATAACCTCCTGTGCCTCTTTAGCATTGAATTTTTATCTGACAATTTAAAAGTTTCGTACCATTCTTGCTAAAATAAGTATAGTCTATGCCAATAGGATTGTCAATAATTTTAGCTTTCTCTTAACAATAAAAAAAGATATTCATTATTTCGTTAATTTTTTGTATTATTTTTTATTATGACAGCATTTTCAGAAGTTTTCATGACTGCCTAACACACTCTTTTTATGCTTTGGCAATCATATTATAAAACAATAATTATTAATGATATTATTGTGTTCCTTTTGTGTAATAGGAAATTTATTATTGCACAAAATAAAGCTTTCGTTTTTATTAACAATCTATTATAATTATAATGAGTTTTTAGCTAACGGACAAAAACATCCGTGTAACCTTTTTCTACTGGTAAGGAGGAAATGAAACATGCGAAAAATTGGTGGTATGTTCCACTACGAACCCAACACACCTATCGAAAACGGATACTTTTCGCGTATCTGCTCACCTGGTGATGATCTGGCATTTACCATGTCCGGACGATGCGGTATCTATTATTGTTTACAAGATATTGCACGGTACGATACGCGTAAAGTCGCGTATGTGCCTATGTATACCTGTGGAACGGTCCTTGCTCCTTTTAAGAAAGCCGGATATCAGCTGAAATTTTATGAGCTGGACCAGAATTTGCATAGCATTTTTGACACAGCGGTTATCGATGAAATCAGTGTTTTATCTCTTTGCGGTTACTATGGCTTCTGCAACTATGATCACAGCTTTGTTAAAGCCTGCAAAGAAAAAGGAGTTGTTATTTTTGAAGATGTAACTCATTCCATGCTTTCAGCTGACGGTATCGATCCTCTCTGTGATTATTTTGCCGGAAGCTTCCGAAAATGGATGGGGGTTGCCTGCGGTGGATTTGCTGTTAAACGAAACGGAACCTTTGAAACACCTCTTCTGCCAGTAGAATTAACACATCTCAAGCAACGCAAAGAATCCATCGAGACAGAAAACAGAGATATTTTCTGGGAGGGAGAACTTCGACTTCGTCAGATGTTTGATAGCTTTGCCAGTGATGATAATTCAGAATATCTCCTACGCCATGCTGACTTCGATTCCATTTGCAGGACAAGGCGTGAAAACTATGCTGCACTTTTAAAAGCCCTTGCAGCACCGCTTCGCGGTGTGCAGATAGTCTTTTCCGAACTTCCGGAGGCTGCTGTTCCAAGCCATTTCTGCCTGTATGCTGAAAAACGCAGCGAATTACAGCAATACCTGACAGATCACCAGATTCTCTCGACTGTCTACTGGCCAATGGGACCGCTGGTTCATCCACTACCGGAATCATCAGTACAATACATTTATGACCACATTATATCCCTTCCCTGCGATCAGCGCTTCTCACCTTCTGATATGCAGTATGTCGCGCAGATCTTAATGGATTATTCTGAAAATTTCACGAGATAAATATGCAGGAACAACGAAAAGCTTCAAATGCAAAAAACCAGATACCGCGGTATCTGGCTTCTTGCTGTAGACGAAAAAATCCCCCGGGGGAAAACCACCGGAGGATCTCATAATTCTTAATTAGTCTTCAACTTTAACGATTTCACGCTTGTTGTAGCTGCCGCATGCCTTGCATACTCTATGAGGCATCATTAAAGCACCGCACTTGCTGCACTTTACTAAGTTCATAGCGGACATTTTCCAGTTCGCTCTGCGGCTGTCTCTTCTCGCTTTGGAAGATTTATTCTTAGGACAGATAGACATGGTTACACCTCCTTAAACTGTTTGAAAATATCCTGGATGGCTGCCATCCGCGGGTCAGGAACCCATGTATCACAGCCGCAATCTCCCTTGTTGAGATTTGCTCCACATCTACTGCAGATTCCCTTGCAATTATCCTTGCAAAGGACCTTCATAGGCAGGTACAATGATAACTCATTGCAAACCAGCATATCGGCATCCAGATTATAACCAGATAAATAAGATTGTTCATCCAAGTCCTTCACTCTGTCCTCATCGGAAGCATTCATATCGATCTCCTGGTCAAACTCAATATCTGTGGTGTAATTCACCAGTTCCAGACATCTTGAACAGGGAATCGCAAGAGTCACGGAAGTATTTCCCGTAAGACTCAGCTTTCTGTTTCCAAGGTTTTTTACAGTGATCTTTACCGGGTTCGCAGAAACCACCGGATACTCAACTCGGGAGCCCTTGTAAGCTTTCGCTTCAAACGGTACTTCCCAGGTTTTCTCTTTGCCTTCCAGAGTAAAAACTTCAGATAAATTAATCAGCATATTATGTTTCTCCTAATACGCACTAAGATATTATATATGAACAGGAACAATTTGTCAACAATTTTTCTAATAAAATATTAAATTTTAAAAGCTCTATTTTTCATGCATTTCTGCGCTCAAACCATATTCTTGTGACAAATTCTTAACCGCGCCAGAGCGCGCATCAAGAGCACCAGGAACGAAATACTTTCGTACCTGTAAGAAACCCCAGCGTATGCCATGAGGGCTTCAAAGCCGTCCTGAAGACGTTAAAACCTCCAGACAGCACAGAAGCCAACCCGCACATCTCCTGCTCTCACAGGGTTCCGAACGGGTCAGCGTCATTGCGAATCGATCAAACCGTATGCTGATTCAGATGAGAAAGCACTTATGCAAGCAGGCTTGCAGCCCATCTTTTCATCGAGACCGGCGCACGGCTGAACTGTACCCTGAATTATTTTACAAGAGCTAAAGTCTCTCTTGCAATCGCAAGCTCCTCGTTTGTCGGGATAACCATAACCTTAACTTTGGAATCCGGTGTGGAGATTACGATATCTTTCCCTCTTACGCTGTTAGCCTCGTCGTCGATCTTGATGCCAAGGTAGGATAAATGCTCGCAAACAGCTTTTCTCATGGACTTGCCGTTCTCACCAAGACCTGCTGTGAATGCGATCACATCTACGCCGTCCATAGCTGCTGTGTAAGCACCGATGTACTTAACAACGCGGTAGTTGTAAGCTGCAAGAGCTTTCGCTGCGCGGTCGTTGCCAGCCTCAGCTGCTTCCTCAATGTCACGGAAGTCGCTGGATACACCGGAAAGGCCAAGAACACCGGACTTCTTGTTCAGAACGTTCATAACGCCTGCGATGTCGAGGTTCTCTTTCTTAGCGATGAACTCCATGATAGCCGGATCCATATCACCGGAACGTGTTCCCATGATAAGTCCCTCAAGCGGAGTAAGACCCATGCTTGTATCTACAGATTTGCCGTTCTTTACAGCGGAAAGGCTTGCACCGTTACCAAGATGGCAAACGATGATCTTTAAATCCTCGTACGGTTTTCCGGCAACCTCAGCAGCTCTCTTGGATACAAAGCTGTGGGATGTTCCGTGGAAGCCGTATCTTCTTACTTTGTACTTCTCATAGTACTCGTACGGAAGACCGTAAAGGTAAGCCTCCTCCGGCATTGTCTGATGGAAAGCAGTATCGAATACAGCTACCATCGGTACGTTCGGCATAAGCTCCTGACAAGCGCGGATACCGATCAGGTTTGCCGGGTTGTGAAGCGGTGCAAGGTCGTTGCACTCTTCGATCGCTTTCATAGCCTCATCTGTGATTACTGTGGAAGAAGTAAACTTCTCACCGCCGTGTACGACACGGTGACCAACAGCGCCAACCTCTGCAAGACTTGCGATAACGCCACTCTTCTTGTTTGTAAGAGCGTCTAATACCATCTGGATAGCCTGTGTGTGTGTCGGCATCGGGGAAACAGTGACTTCCTTCTCTCCGCCTGCTGGCTGGTATGTGATCTGGCTTCCTTCGATACCGATTCTCTCGCAAAGACCCTTTGCAAGAACTGCCTCTGTGTCAGAGTTGATTAACTGGTACTTTAAGGAAGAGCTTCCGCAGTTGATAACTAAAATATTCATGACAGATAAAACTCCTTGTTTAAAATAAGTTTAAAAAGGGAACGCCGTCTCCTCATATCGATTATGCGCCGTTCCCTTATGTTGTTGAGCAATTATAGATTAAGCCATCTGAGCCTGTACAGCTGTGAGGGCTACTACACCAACGATATCCTCAGCGGAGCATCCACGGGAAAGATCGTTGACCGGTCTTGCGATACCCTGAAGCATCGGACCATAAGCTTCTGCTTTTGCAAGTCTCTGAACCAGCTTGTAACCAATGTTACCACAGTCAAGGTTCGGGAAGATCAGTACATTAGCATGTCCGGCAACTTCGCTTCCTTTTGCTTTTGCCTTTGCTACGGACGGAACGATTGCAGCATCAAGCTGTAACTCGCCGTCAAGATCAAGCTGCGGGTACTTCTCGTTTGCGATCTTTGTAGCCTCTACAACCTTGTCTACGAGTGCGTGTTTCGCACTGCCCTTTGTGGAGTGGGAAAGCATAGCCACGATCGGCTTTTCTCCAACAAGTGCGCGGAAGCTCTTAGCGGAGCTGTCAGCGATTGCAGCGAGCTCTGCAGATGTCGGATCCTGGTTTAATCCGCAGTCAGCGAAGAGGAATGTGCCGTTTGCGCCAAATTCGCAGTTCGGAACGTCCATGATGAAGAAACCGGATACAAGCTCTGTTCCCGGAGCTGTCTTTAAGATCTGAAGAGCCGGTCTCAATGTATCAGCTGTTGCGTGGCAAGCACCTGCAACAAGTCCGTCAGCGTCTTTTTCTTTTACCATCATAACGCCGTATGTGATGTAGTCTGTCTTTAAGATCTCCTGTGCTTTCTCGAGAGTCATGCCCTTTTTCTCTCTTAATTTGAACAGTGTCTCTGCATAATGGTCGAATTTCGGATCTGTATCCGGATCTACGACTTTAAGACCTGTAAGGTCCACTTCCAGCCAGTGAGCACCATCCATGATCTTCTCCTCTTTTCCGATCATGATCAGGTCAGCTGTCTTCTCCTTTAATACCTGTGCTGCTGCGATAAGAGTTCTCTTATCGTTGCTCTCTGGCAGGATGATGGTCATTACATCCTGTTTCGCCTTTTCCTTCATAAGATCAATAAATGCCATGATGATTGACTCCTTCCTCAATATAGGTTTTCATACGTATTTTTATTATATCGCAGCTAAATACTGGATACAAGACTATATTCCCCAATTTTTTGCACTTTTTTCAATACCTCTCGTTAAATTAAAAACAATAATAAAAATATAAGAGCTTCGGCAAGCAAAGACTGCCAAAGCTCTTACAATTTCATAGGATCTGTTATCGCCGATCCCTTCCGTCTGGAATATAGAAGAACACTTTTTCCCCATCTATTTTCTGTTATCAGATCTTTTCATACCGCTCAACATCCACAACGAAGATCGTTGCTCCTCCCACATCGACAGACATCGGCATGGTTGCACAATGAACCATAGAGGAACCGGATACATATGGCATATTGATGGTGATCTTCTGGTGATGACCGCATTCCTTCTTAATAATATCGATAGCCTCGTCGACACGTTCCGGCTCAGTAACGATCATCAGAGTTGTATTACCTTTTTTCAGGAATCCACCGGTAGTAGAAAGACGTGTCACACTGAAGTTGTGTTTTGTAAGAGAAGTTGTAACATCGTCCTCATTGTCATAACGGATAATTGCGTAAATCAGTTTCATATAGCATCCATCCTTTCTGCGTCTTATTTCCAAAGATTGCGGTGACCGCCGCAAAGATGTAAAATATAGTCTTAAAAACATATGCGTAAAAATCTGACATCTGTTCAGTTGTGAAATCGTCAGAACTTTCACACATTGTTTAAACGCAGTATATCACATTTTTCCTTTGATAACAATAAATATTGCATTAAGTTTTTGTTTCGTCTATATTATTAAATAATGATTTGTATTTTCGGCACGGTATGACACTGCCTTACTCGCAGCAATAAATCAATTTCACTCTGCCAAAAGAACTGAAAATCTGAAAGAACTGCAAATTTATTTTTGACCACTGATCGACTTTATTTAAGGAGTTTACACCATGAAAACAGCCGCTATCATCGCAGAATATAATCCGTTCCACAATGGCCATAAATATCAGATTGAAGAGACAAAACGCCAGACAGGCGCCAATTTCATTGTCGTTGTCATGAGCGGTGATTTTGTACAGCGGGGGATTCCGGCAATGTACAGCAAAACCTTCCGTACCCGCTCTGCCCTTCTCTCAGGGGCTGATCTCGTGATCGAGATGCCGATCTTTGGAACCTTAAGCGCTGCCCAAGATTTTGCCCGCTGCGGCGTCTCTCTGTTTCACCATATGGGAATGATCGATGTCCTTTCCTTTGGCAGTGAATCCGGCAATATCGAAGAATTGTGGCAACTGGCTAATCATTCCGCATTGGAAACGAACGAACAGTCCGCCCTGATCCGCGAAGGTCTTCGAAGTGGTCTCACATACCCGCAGGCTCTGACTCTCGCAAAGAAAGAGACTGTGCCAGCTTCTCCAAATGACATTCTCGCAGTTGAATATCTGAAAGCATTAAAAGAATTCTCTTCCGATATTAGTCCTTGGACTCTGAAACGCTCAGACCCAGGCTACCATTCTGAGGATCGGAACGGCTCCTTCGCTTCCGCAACAGCTATCCGAAAAGCGGTTTTTTCGAAGGATTTGGAATTTCTCGCTGCTGTTCTACCGGATTCGCATTTTGAATGCATGAAAGAAGAATCTGAGGTTCCGCTGTTCCCAAATGATTTTTCTCTCCTCCTGAATCAGAAAATTTTAACTTCCGATCTGGAGAAACTTCAGAATATTTTCGGAATGCCGGGAGATCTTGCGGCAAAGCTCTATAAAAACCGATTAGAATTCTTTCGGACGGATACTCTGACTGCTCTCAGGAAAGACCGACAGTATACTTATGCCAGAGTCAGCCGTGCACTCATGAATCTCATGCTTGATATTAGCGTCGAAGACCAGTGTATGTTTGCAGATTTATTCCGTGCTCCATGGATCCGGATCCTGGGATTCAAAAGATCTTCCTCACTGCTTCTTTCAGAATTAAAAAGGCACTGTGATATCCCGGTTATTGCAAAAACTGCTGACGCAAAAAATATCCTCTCCTCTTCCGCGTATGAACTTTTTAAGAAAAATCTAACTGCGTCTGAACTCACCAGGATGGTGCGGGAACTAAAATCCGGGAAATCGCAGAAAAACGAATTTACACAGGCACCTGTCATGATTCCATAAATATATATTTTCGTTGGGAGCCACTTTCCGTTGGCTCCCAACGTTTTTACATAAATACGGACACCCCATCGGCTGAATAATCCCCTAATACCGTTATGCTGCTTCCAACTCTCTCTCCGCTGCGATTTTTTGTTATTACAATTTTCTTGTCGATCCTGTCTTTCAGCTCTGAAACATGAGAAATGATGCCAACCAGTTTTTTCCCTTCTGCCAGATTTCCCAATGCCTTTACTGCTTGATTTAATGCGTCTTCATCCAGAGAACCAAACCCCTCGTCCACGAACATGGCATCCATCTGGATTCCACCGGCCATAGACTGGATCTCATCTGAAAGGCCAAGTGCAAGAGACAGAGATGCCTGAAAAGTCTCGCCTCCGGAAAGTGTCTTTACACTCCGCTCACTTCCGTTGTAATGGTCGATGACATTTAGCTCCAACCCACTTTTATCCTTTTTATTGTCAGCACTTTCCCGCCGCTTCATCTCATACTGTCCGCTGCTCATCGTCATCAGCCGAAGATTCGCCCGCCGTAAGATCCGGTCAAAGTATGCCATCTGGACATAGGTTTCAAGTTCAACTTTACTTTTACCGTTTAATGTTCCGCCTGCCGTATCCGCAAGGGAATGGATCCAGACATATTCCTTTTCCGTCTGTTCCATTCTGCCCTGCTGGCCACATACAGCTTCATAGATTCTGAGATTATTGTGCCAGGACGAATGTATTTTTTCACGAAGCTTTGATGTCTCTGCCTTCTCTGTTTCCAAATATTCCATTGTCTCTGAAAGTTCTTTTTCTGGAATATCTTCGAATCCCCGAATCTGCTTTTTAAGAGCTTCCGCTGCTGAATTCAGACTGGCATTCTGGTTCTGACATCGCTCCAGAGCCTTTTTCGCGTCAATTGCTTCCTGATCAAGTTCACTTTTTCTGGTTTTCATGGCTTGCAGATTATTTTCAATCTCCACAGCATTTTGACCTTCCAGCTTTCTCTGAAACTCTTCCACATGCTTCCGCAGCATTGTTAATACTGTCACCAGATTCTGTTCTGAAAGAGCAAGTTCTTTGTTTCTTTCTCCTGCAGCATTCAGATCTGTTTCCAGACGGTTTATCATACCACCCAATCCATCCAGCACTTTCTGCTGTTCTGTGTTCGCTTTTATGCGGATCTCCAAAGCCCGGAATTCATCATCTAATTTTTCAATTACCGGATCTGCTGCAGTCACAAGCTCGTCAGGACCAGTTACAATTAAGGCCTCTTTGACCAGATTTTTTTCCGTTCCGCAGATCAGCTCAGCTGTATTTCTCATTTCCTGATCTAAATTCCTTTTAAAAAAGCTGGCTCTTTCACTAAGTCTCTGGACCTTTTCTTCTGCCTGCGCCTTTTCCTGTTCTTTTCGCTTCAGTTCCTTCTGGTCCGGAATCTCTTCTGAAAGTTTCGCCGGAGCCGGATGATGAATCGAACCGCATACCGGGCAGGGCATTCCAGCCTGTAAATTTTGGGCCAGAATTCCAGCCTGAGCATCCAAAAATAAGCGTTCAAGATGTGCATAGACACTGCGAATCTCATCGCACTGATCAACAGCACTCCGGTATTCCTCCTGAGCATTTTTTAACTCTCTATTGATAGACTCCACCCGGTTCATTTGTTCTTCCAGTTCATTTTTTCGGTGTAAAAGTTTCTCTTTTGCACGTGTGAGCCGTTCTCTTTCTACCGGCACTCCCAGATTATGCTCTTTCTCCCCGCGCCTGTCTTCCAGTTCTTTCTGGAGGCTGCTGACTTGATTTTCATTTTCCTTTTTTTCTTCCTGAATCTTCAAAAGAAGCTTTTCTTTTCCGTCGATCTCTTCACGAGTCTTATCCAGCTCGATAAAGCTTTGACGGCTAAGTTCAAGTTTCTGAATCCGTTCTGTCAGTTTCTCGCGTGTTCCTTCCTGCTTTTCTATCCTGTTCCACTCAGCGAGCACCCGTCCATATTCCGGCTGCAGTAACTCCAACTCCTGCTGTTTTGCTTCAAGTTCAGCTGCTGTCTTTTTTAGTAGGTCCGCTTTTCCCTTTTTTTCACTAACACTGCAAATCTGCTCTTCAATTTTCCTTAGCGTTTCATCCAGTACCTCCAAACGCTCCTGCTCTTTTTTCGTCTCAGCACGCAGTAAATTGATTCCATCAGTTATTTTCCCCTCGAAACCGGCTTTCTTTAAAGCAAGGAACTCCTGACCGGCAGCCGGATCCTCCTCAAAACTGGCATCATTCAAATACTGGCTGATACTCCGGCGCAGTTCATCGTAATCTTTTCTTCTTCTCCGTTCTTCGTCCCTGAGACGTATCTGAATTGTCTGATAGATTTCCGTATGAAAAATCTGCCGGAAGATTTCCCCACGTTCGGCAGTTCCTGCAATCAGGAGTTTCTGAAAATCCCCCTGTGCGATCATCGCGATCTGGGTAAATTGCTTATAGTCAAGACCCATAAGTTCCGTTACCGCCTTTGTCACTGCCCCCATTTTCGTAACAGGCTGACGTTCGTCGGGATAAAAGAGCTCCGCATCTGCCTTTTTTGTTGTAAATCCGGTTCCACGTTTCTTTTGGGTCTGATATTCCGGATTTCTACGAATTTTATATTCTTTTCGCTGGTAGGAGAAGGTCAATTCTACGAATGTTTCTGTCTCTGCCTTTGCGTATTTGCTGCGGAACATTCCGGATTCCCGCACAGTCCCACTCGCTTCCCCATACAGGGCAAATGTGATTGCGTCAAAGACCGTTGTCTTACCGGCACCTGTATCCCCCGTAATCAAGTAGAGCCCGTGTTCTCCAAGTTTTTCAAAATCAATCGTGCTCTCTCCCGCATAGGGGCCAAAAGCACTGATCACCAGTTTTTTTGGCTTCATTCTTTTATCTCCCGGATCAATTTTTCTGCAAACTCTTCCTGCTGTTTCATCATAGGCTGGTTATTCTGAAGTTCATAAAACTCCCGGAATAGTTCTAACTCTGTCTTTTCTTCTACATCCTGAACCGCATCAATCTGGCTGCTGGCTCTTGTCCTTTGATTATCATACAAAAGCTGCATAATATTCGGATAGATGACTCTCAGCTTCTGAAGTCCATCCGGTACATCATCCTCATCCGTCAACGTTACCTGAATATAATCTTCACAGTTCATATCCCGATAAAACGAACGGGTAGTCAGTTCCATATATGTTCCCCGGAGCTTTCGCATATCCCGAAATGGTTTTAAAGGCAGAAGTCTGATCTTTACCGTTCCCTTTTCTTCCATCTCCACGACCGTGATCGATTTTTCCTGATCCGTCTCAGAGAAGGAATATTTCAGGGGCGTTCCGCAGTACCGCACCATGCCCTTTCCCACATTCTGAGGACTATGGATATGCCCCAAGGCTGTATAATCAAAAGCCTCAAAGACTGAAGCATCAATATTATCAAGACCTCCGACCTGGATATCCTCCGATTCGCATCGGGACGCTCCTGTAACAAACTGGTGCGCCACGAGGATATTTCTCTCATTCGGATCGATCTCCATGTGGCTGATCACTGCACGTACTGCAGACTGGACATCTGTAATCAAATCTGACTCATCTTCAAATACGCGGCGCACAGCTGCCGGACGGATAAACGGAAGAAGATGGATCCAGACCGTCCCATACTGATCTGCGATCGGAATTTTCATGACAGTTCCATCATAGACGGGGGAGAGATAAATTCCCCGGCTGTTTAGCAGTCTTCCTCCAAAAGCCAGTCGTTCCGCAGAATCATGGTTTCCGCTGATAACAAAGACGGGGAATTTTCTCTCCGCCAGCTTTGTGATAAACTCATCGAACACCTGAACTGCTTCCGCGGAGGGAATCTGTTTATCATAGATATCTCCTGCCAGGATCACTCCGTCCGGCATCTCCTTCTCCGCGAGATCCAGGATCCTTTCAAGAATATATTTCTGGTCCTCGATCATAGAAAATTCATTCACTCTCTTTCCGATATGAAGATCTGATAAATGGAATAATCTCATCTGTGCCTCCTGTGGTCTCTGCTGTTAATCCTATTGTAATGTCTCTCACCGGCAATAGCAAGCCATTGTCTTATAAAGAATAAGACCCCGGAACATATATCTGTCCATGGGATCTTATTCTCTGGTCAAAAAACGGTTCTTACCGCAACACTCATATCCGGGAAACATCTTTTTGAGGATCACTTTATATACGGATTCCCCGGTGTCTCCGCATAGTATTCCACGGAGATCATATTTCCGGCGCGTATCTCATCTGAAACCATTCCGTTTATCAATTTCAGCTCATAAACGTATTCCCGTACCGACATACCGGAGTGGTGATAATAAGTTTTTGCAATCGACCAGAGTGTATCACCTTTTTCTACCTCGATCGTCGTATAATAGCGGTTATAGACTGTATCATCACTCTCTTCATTCGCCATAACCAGAGTCTTTCCGAAAAAGCAGGACATAATCATTACAATCATAACAAGGGCTATCAAATACTTCTTCATACAGCTTCCTCCTTTGTATCCAGCGAGTCCAAACTTACGTTTGCGAACATCTGTTCTGTATCGAATTCTATCACACGAACATATGTTTGTCAATTCTTTTTCGGTATTTTTCGAACAAAGGTTTGCTTTTTCCCGTATTTTATGGTACTATGTATACAGATGAAAAAAGGAGGGATTTCATGAGTCAGGGAAAAATTACTGATAAGCAGAGAGAAATACTTGAATATATAAAAGAAATGATCTTAAAGAAAGGTTATCCGCCGGCTGTGCGCGAGATTTGTGAAGCGGTACACTTAAAGTCCACTTCCTCCGTGCACTCTCATCTGGAATCCTTGGAAAAAAACGGCTATATCCGTCGTGATCCGACAAAGCCGAGAACGATCGAGATCCTTGATGACGATTTCGCCCTGACGAGACGCGAACTCGTAAACGTGCCGGTGATCGGTACGGTCGCTGCCGGAGTGCCAATCCTTGCAGAACAGAACATCGAAGATTATCTCCCGATTCCTGCAGAAATTCTTCCAAATAAGGAAGTATTTATGTTGAAGGTAAAAGGAAACAGTATGATCGAAGCCGGAATCTACAACGGCGATAAAGTGATCGTTGCAAAGCAGCCAAACGCTGAAAACGGTGATAAGGTCGTTGCTCTGGTGGACGATTCCGCTACTGTAAAAACTTTCTATAAGGAAAATGGCCATTTCCGTCTCCAACCGGAAAATTCCTCGATGGATCCGATCATTCTTGATCAGGTCGAGATCCTTGGAAAGGTCATCGGTCTTTTCCGTATGATGAATTAAACCGATCTTTATTTTTACGGATAGTTCTTAAAGAATCGCTGTGATCCTCGAGGAACGTCTCTCCCCGCCGGAGACCTCACTCCCACCGTGATGAACTTGCGATGACTTGCCGTTCGAAAAAGGCAGACATCTTATATGGCTCAGAGAAAAAGCCCCACTGGATATCTATGACTATACGACATCATTCGAGATCCGGTGGGGCTTCATGTTTTATTGTATTTCAAATTCTGCCGGTACCGAATATACTCTTCCGTCTGGCAAATAGATCTCTTTTATCATTTTATATTTGCCTTTCTGGAGTTCTCCGTATAACCATGCAAAATCTATATCCATAAACCGAGATTCTCCGGGTTCCAATTCGTAGGCAATCTCTATAAAACTATAATCTTCGGGTAAAACCGGAAGTTTCTCCCAACTATCATCCCAAAAGGCCTCCATTGTATACGCTTCCCCATAGATTATCGTTTCATTGCTGACATTGGAAAGCTTCAGCTGAAGGCTGTCAGAAGTTGCCAGCCTAATTCCCGCATGTACATAATCAAGATACTCCGCAGTTTCTTCCTTTGTAGCCTTTTCTGCTTCAAAGAGTGCAAAACCCGAATCATACTTTACATATAGTTTTTGAGGAAATTCCGGATCCCTGTAAACCTCCTGCCCTACGTTTAAGTGGGTGCCGTTTAAATCTTTTGTAGGGTATTCCAAATTATTCACAAAGGCTATCTGACCTAAAAACTCCCAGCTTCCCTTTTGTTGGAGATCAAAGCCGGTGGCATTATACAAATACAGGGAACCATCATAAAATAAAGAGATGCGTGGTACCTCTTCAGAAGCATAACCAGTAGGGGTGATCGTGTTTGTTTCCTGCGCTGCATTGGGTACAGTATGGCAGCCGGCCAGAAGCAGGCCGAAGATTCCAAATATGACTAATAATCTTTTTCTCATTACGACACCACCTCTCCATATGTTTGTATTACAAGACAACATCTCTATTATTATTATAGATAAACTCATGACCGTATGCCATAAAGTTTTCCTTACATTTATCTTTACAATTCTTACTGTTCTTATACCCGCCTTGCTTTATACCTGTTTTTCTGAGATAATAAAGCCTGATATGCAAAAACCTATAATGAAAGGAATTTTCAATATGAAAAAAATAATTACAGCGCTTCTGACTCTTACCATGGCTGCTTCTCTGGCAGGATGCGGCAGCAAGCCTGCAGATGAACCGACGAAATCCCCGGAAACGGTGATTGAATCGGCGGTTGATTTTTATACAGAAGTTTGGGATGCTTTGGGCGAGGACAGACAGTTTGCGGCTGTAGGTGGTGATGCAGAGCACGAAGCGGAAGCGCCGGCAAAATTCGCCATGACTGATGAGAATAAGGAGACATTTGAGTATCTTCTTCATGTAAACGATGAGCTTTATGATATGCTGGATGATGATACAGCTACCCTGCAGCATATGATGAACACCAATACTTTCAGTTCTGCCTTTGCAAAGCTTAAGGATACCTCGAAAGCCGAAAAATTTGCCGAGGATTACAAAGCTGAGATTCAGGGTCAGCACTGGATGTGCGGATTCCCGGATAAAGTGGTTGTCATCTCGGTTGCGGATTATGTCATGATGGCATATGGCGCTGAGGAATGTGTCGATGATCTGGTTGAGGCCTGCTCGGAAGTGGCACCGGATTCCACCGTTCTGGTGGATGCACCGGCTGTACTTGATTAGGAGGAACCTATGCTTTTTTCGAGCATACCATTTTTATTCTGGTTTCTGCCCGGTGTCCTGATCCTCTATGCAGCAGCACCGGGATCATTGAAAAATACGGTTCTCCTGCTTTCCAGCCTTTTTTTCTATGGCTGGGGAGAACCGAGGTATGTGATTTGGATGATGCTTGCCATCCTGATGGCTTATATATTTGGATTGCTGATCGAGCGTTATCAGAGTGTTCCGAAGCTTGCCAGGCTTTTTCTCGCACTTTCGGTTTCATCCAGCCTTCTCATGCTTGGCTATTTTAAATACGCAGATTTTTTTATCCGTAATGTAAATGCCGTCACCGGATGTTCGATTTCCCTGCTTAACATCACACTTCCCATCGGAATCAGCTTTTATACCTTCCAGATACTCAGCTATACGGTGGATGTATACAGGCAGGATGTGAAAGCCCAGAGAAATCTGATAGACCTGGCTACATATGTGGCACTCTTTCCTCAGCTGATCGCCGGTCCCATCGTCCGTTATTCGGATATTGCAGAACAGTTGAAGGGGCGTATTCATACTATGGGTAAGACGGCCCAGGGAATCCGTCGATTTATCTTAGGACTCGGCAAGAAGATTCTGATCGCCAATCTGCTTGGAGAATTGTGCAGCATCTTCCGGGCTTCGGATGATAAATCGGTACTTTTCTTCTGGCTCTATGCAGTTGCCTATACCCTTCATGTATATTTTGATTTTTCAGGATACAGCGATATGGCCATCGGACTTGGAAAGCTATTTGGATTTGATTTTCTGGAAAATTTTAATTATCCTTTTATCTCGAAAAGTATAACTGAATTCTGGCGTCGCTGGCATATGTCTCTCGGCATCTGGTTTCGGGATTATGTCTATATTCCTCTGGGAGGCAGTCGTGTATGTTTACCGCGGCATCTGTTTAATATATTTCTGGTCTGGATGCTGACGGGCTTCTGGCATGGTGCCGCCTGGAATTTCGTAATCTGGGGACTTTATTTTGCTCTGCTGCTGATTCTGGAGAAGATATGGCTTCTGGAAATCCTTAAAAAGAGCCATGTCTTAAACCGCATCTATGTATTGACTGCTGCTGTAATCAGTTTTGTGATCTTTGATGCCACTGATATGTCCCAGGCATTCTCGTACCTGAAAGCCATGTTTGGAACAGGCGGATATCCATTGACTTCTGCAGCATCCAGCTACTATTTCCGCAGCTATTTTGTGGTCTTGATGATAGCCCTGCTTGGTGCGACACCGATTCCAAAGTCCTTTTGCAGACGGATCCAGCAATGGAAAAC
The DNA here is from genome assembly GCF_032490495.1 of Pilosibacter fragilis. Classification (NCBI taxonomy): domain Bacteria; kingdom Bacillati; phylum Bacillota; class Clostridia; order Eubacteriales; family Clostridiaceae; genus Pilosibacter; species Pilosibacter fragilis. The sequence continues at coordinate 65,135 of NZ_JAVYJB010000001.1, forward strand.
AGGAACAGCAGTTATGTTATTCGCAGAACCACTGGCACTTTCAGCCCTGCTGCTTATCTGTACGGCTTTTCTGGTGGATGGCTCCTTTAACCCATTTCTTTATTTCAGGTTTTAGAAATTCTGGGGTTGGGAAGGAATGATAGATGATAGAATATAAGAATATAAAAAGCATAAAGAATACAAAAAATATCAATCATATAAATAACATGAACACCATAGTTACAGTGGTTGTGCTGGGAGTCGTATTTGTTAGCCTTACCATGGCGTCCTGGCTGCTGCCGCCCCAGGAGTTTTCTGACAACGAACGGCGAAAGCTTGCACAGCGCCCGAAGTTTTCCCTGGATACCATGTCCGATGGAAGCTTTATGACGGAATTTGAAAAGTATACTCTTGATCAATTTCCGCTGCGGGATCAGTTCCGGACATTGAAAGCCTATACTACCTACGATGTGTTTGGTCAGCTTGATAATCATGATATTTATATACAGGATGGTTATGCAGCAAAGCTTGAATATCCGCTTCAAATGGATTCTCTGGAACATGCAGCGGACCGGTTTGCATATATCTATGAGAAATATCTGGCTGGCAAGGAGATGAATATCTATCTCTCCATTGTCCCGGATAAAAGCTACTTTCTTGCGGAGAAACATGGATACCTCTCCACGGACTATGAAAAACTGTTCCATGTGATGCGGAATCACATGAACTACGCAGACTATATCGATATCACAGGAACGCTGGATATTACGGATTACTATAAGACAGATACCCATTGGCGTCAGGAGAAGCTTCCAGATACGGCAGCTGTTCTTGCGGAGGGCATGGGGACATCTATCTCCGGAGCTTACACAGAATATGCGCTGGATGTCCCTTTTTATGGTGTATATTATGGTCTGTCTGCTCTTCCACTGCCGCCGGAAACGCTATATTATTTATCCAATGATGTTTTAGATGGCTGTATCGTGACCAATCATGAGGATCAGACGATGGGTTCCATCTACAATATGGAGAAAAAATCCGGCAAAGATCCTTATGAGATCTTTCTTTCCGGTCCCCGCTCTCTGATAACCATCGAGAATCCGAACTGTGAATCGGACAAAGAGCTTGTCATTTTCCGGGATTCCTTTGGCAGCAGTATCGCGCCTCTTCTTTCGGAAGGGTATGCCAAAATCACTCTGGTGGATATCCGGTATCTGAGGGCAGATTTACTTGAACGTTTTATAGAATTTAAGAATCAGGATGTACTGTTTCTGTACAGTACATCGGTACTGAATCATAGTGAGACATTGACCTGATTGTAAACCTTGCAGAAGCATTGATCTGCCAAAATCAAAACAGATTTTACTCGCCCACCTTCTATTGTCCATGCCAATCAGCTTTCTAAATAAACCGTCCGGCCGGATAAATTTCGCTGTTCAATCCGCTGCGTTCGTGATAGAATGAAAGCAAGTGTTTCGGGATAGTACAGAATCATGGAGGGATGCAAATGGAACCGATGTATTTGTCAATCCAGCCCGTGGAAACCGGGAAGCGGATAAAGCAGCTGCTTTCGGAGCAAAACTATACGATCCGCGAGATCCAGGGTGCGTTCGGCTTTGAAAACCCACAGGCAATCTATAAGTGGATCGCCGGAAAATCGCTGCCGAGCCTGGACAACTTTATCATTCTCAGCAGATTATTACATACCAGTATTGAAAATATCCTCGTCATTGACGGGGATATTCCTCGTTTATGGGTCAGTTTAAACCAGTGGTTCAATGACATCTTCTCTCTCCTGCCTTATAATCGTGTCATAAGGAAGTGATGCGAAGGAGGCGAAACACATTATGAAAATAACTTCGGCTTATGCCAATAAACTGCTCAAAAGTCTGGCGGACGAAAAATCTTACTGGGAGGCCCAGGAAGCGTCATCCCGCACTTACGTTGCCGCTGTCGGCGAGGAACCGGTCATCCCGAAATATGACTATTCCGCCGTTTCTGAGACGTTAAAAGAAATCGACCGAAAAGCCGTCATCATCAAGCACGCCCTGAACCTGGCCAATGCCACCGCAAAGATCAGGGTAGGCGATACGGAAATGAGTGTCGACAGCATTCTGGTAAGAATCGCACAACTTAGCTCCCGCAAAGCGACTCTGGACACCATGCGGAAATATCTGCCAAAAATGAGGGAATCTTCCCATGCATTCAGCTCCAGAAATGCCGTTCCTGAATACCGCTACACCAATTATGATCCAGAACTGGTAAAACGTGATTATGAATGCATCTCCGGTGAGATCATGGAAATGCAGATTGCCCTTGACCGGTACAATCAGACTTTCCTGTTTGAAGCGGACATTTAAATGATTTTTCCGTACAGGGTCATTTTAAAAATGCAGATGGTCTTGTTAATGTTCAGTGGCATAGATTATTTTGTTATCTTTTATCCATTGTATCTTTCGGTTCATGGTAAATTAATTCAAAAAATAAAAAGGTAAACAATTCCCCTGTAGAAAACCCGTGAGTGATCACGCCGGTGCCAGGGTACGGTTTCAGGCACCACGGCTGCGGAATGCAAATTTCGCAGCATTTTCCTTACAGACAGCTATCACAAAGGAGGAGCCTATGAAAAATTTTCTGAGACTGGACGGCCGGTCCATCCTGTCCGTCCCATATATGTACATCGACCACAAGGACTATCTTGCAGATTCCCTGCTCACACAGAACCATGTTTCCGTGCGGTTCGGAAGTGAATTCTCACGGGACAATTCCCCGTACCACATCATTATCTGCAAAGTCAGAAAGAAAGATATGGCGGAATTTGAGAAATCCATGGAATTGCTGTGCAACAAGATGCTTCTTTTCGGACACAACGATTACATGGAATTCTGCAATAACATCATGGAAACACTGGGACAGAATCGAGGTGCCGCATGAAGAAATCATTTGTTCCGATCAGCAAACAGAGTAAGAAAGCACAAAAGACATACCATTCCGCACAGCGTTCTACCTGGGGAATTTTGAACCCGGCAACGCGGACCATGCCGAACGGCAAGGCATATTACCGGAAGAAACAGAAAGCCCATGACAGAAGCGGCAGGGAATCCTCCTTCGATTCCCCACCTCTTCCTTTTTGTCCGTCCCTGCATATCAATCCCACAGGTTCCGAAAATACTTCGTCATAAGCTCCATGCCCTGCTTCAGGCACTGGTCCCGATACTCACGCAGTTCGCCCTCTGCCGCCAGCCACTTTCCCGAGATTTCTACATATTCCGGCACATCGCTCATCATATACAACCGGTGTGTATGCTCCCGCTTTTCTCTCGCAATCTCCTCTTCCGTCTTCAGCTTCTCACCGAACATGCCGTATTTTGTCGTGAATTCTTCCTGTGCCAGGTCATGCTCTTCCTCATACAGATTCTTCTTTCTGCATGTATCCTCATTTGCTTCCCGGAACAGAAATTCCATTCTTCCCAGAATACGATCCCATTTCCGGATATTTTCTTCTTCCGGTCCTTCAAAGAAGCTGGGATAACCATGGCTGTTGACACGAAGGTCATGAATCATGTTCGGAACAACCGTAAGAAACCATTGGTCAATCGACCAGATGTCACGGTAACAGTATCCGTACCGCAGTCTTTGATAAATACAGATGACGTCCTCTTTCCATATGGAAATCCTTTCCCATAATGATTCTTTCTTCCGATGTGACAGGAAAACGGAACATTCTTCCTTGTAACTCTTTCTGTTTTCCTTCGGACTCATTCGCTTTGCAATTCTCTTTACAGTATCCATGGACAGTTTCTCCTTTCCCGTAATATCCCTGATACGACAGTTATATCACGGCACAGGAAAAACTGCATTGAACCTGCGGTTTAATTCTTGCGAATATACGAAAGACAATCCCTACCTAAGCAGAGACTGCCTTTCTTTTGCTATTCAAAAATCATGTTTTTGCACGGGTTATTCCACCAACTTTAATATCCTGCAATTCCATCACCTCATCGGCATCCATATATGCATAATTTTCTCCCATCGCTTGTCTCCTTTCAATTCTTTACGCTCCCATCACCCGCTTAAACACTTTGAAGTTCGTATCATCCCGCGGCGGGCAATAGACCGCAAATTCAATGGTTTTAAATGCGTACAGATAATCCGCAATCACTTCTTTGGCAGCACGCGCCACCACTTCCGGCTTATTCTGAAATGCTCCGCATCCGAATGCGCCCAGAATCACCACTTCGTCACCGTTCAGTACGGCAACATCCAGAATCCTGGTCAGCCTCTTCTTATGGATTTCCAGGAGTTCCCGGTCACTGACTTTTACCGCCCGGTCGCCGTTACCCTGGTTGAACCGGTTGCTCGGCCGTTCCCGCAGGTTCGGTGCTGCACAGGTGATCACATCCACTTCATACCAGTCTTTTTCATCCATCAGCTTCGGCTTGTTCGTATCTGTCTTAAATACAGTCACATCCGGCGTATAGATGATATCCGCATTGTTGATCGGATTCTTTTCATTCCGATGAGGGTAATAGAATCCTTTCATCATTTCCGGTACGCTCAGGCAGAAATACAGGCCGGAACACCGACACAGACATTCCTCCTGTGCGCTGGATCCTCTTGTCACGCCGCCGCCCGGATTTGTGGCAGAGGCAAAGTTATGTACCGCCACCTTCTGACCTGCATAATCTGCAGCCGCCTCGAAAGTCCGCTTTGTGGATACAACAATCTTCGCTTCATCTTCAAAGCGTGCCTTATCCACGGCAGACAGCTCCTCTTCTTCCAGAATGAGTTTCTGGTTTTTCACCGACCGTGCAAGAACTTCCTTAATCTTTCCGTTTGTCTCGCACAGCTTTTTAGTATCTTCAAAAACCTCTACATTCTCAAAACTGCTCATATGTTTATCATTCCTTTTTCTCTCTGTTAATTTCAGATCTAACGCTATGAAAACGGCCGCGGAATCGCTCCCGCAGCCCAGTACCTGGCATTGTCTGCCTTACATGCCATCATCACGAAAATACTCGTTTACCATACGTAACAGCAAAATCATATCCACTTCTGATACGCATGATGCATCCAGCTCAAACTCATAGACGCTGTTCTTTGTTCTGATTGTCAATGAACCATCTTCCACCTGGATACTTCCGTAGGTTGTATGCAGGTATTTGCCGGGACATTTACTTGCCGGACTTGTGAAAAAGTAAATCATATACTTCTCATACCGGCTGTCGGATTTATAGACCATGATCAGTCCTAGCTGATCCATATACGGTATCCGCCAATCCATGTATTTCCGACCGTTCTTATCTTCTGCTTTACGCAGGATTCCCAATGCCGACTGATCCAAATGCATCTCATCAACTCCTTAATCTTATCACACGGGTATTTCGCCGACCGCCGCAATAAAATCCCGATCCCGGTATCCGACTTCGTCGAATTTCCGCAGCCCGGCTTCCGCTTCAAATACGTGACCGCAGCAACAACACTTAAGCTTTCGTGTAACAACAATTCCCGGCTCGCCCAGAAGTAACTCCAAGGATGATTTTCCCTCACTGGCTGCCACATACGCATCCATCTTCGCCTGTTCCTCATCCGTCAGCTGGATATGCCACCAATTATGTTCCTCATGGCACTTGGGACACGGCGGGTTGATTTTATAAAGCCTTCCCATAGTCTGGTCTCCTTTCGATTTTCACTCACTTTGAATTCTTTGCAAATCTTGACAGCATTTTCGCTATCTCGTTCTTTGTAATCTCCGAAACCAGAGAGAGAATTTTAATATCTTCCTCTGTTAATTCATCGTGATAAAACACAAGCATTTCTCACAGCAGTATTTGCTGGTGAGAATCTCAGGGACAAGTATTGCAATCCGTGCTTTTTATTGCAAATTCAGTAGATTCATCACCAGTTTCACCATTACTTCTTTTTCTTCTGGATTGGATTCAGCAATCATCAACGTAACGGCCACCAAGGTTCCATCGCTGAGTCGTTTTTCTCAATCTTGGAATAAAGCGTTGTTTTTATCCAGGAATTCAAGAAAAAGTGATGCCGCAATTCTCTTGCAGCCATCCGCATAAGGATGGTCCTTGATCATAAAATACAATAGATTTGCGGCTTTTTCTTCTAATGATGGATATGCATACTTGCCGAATATACTTTGATATACTGCAGCAAGGATTCCCTCAACCTTACCTTTTTCTTTTTCAACTCCAAAGACGTCCGAATGAAACGAATCCTCCATAACATCGACCATATGACGGCAATCTTCATAAGTGATCCTGTAAATCGGCTGATTTCCTTTTGGCTTCTCCAATGTCTGGTGATCATACCACCAATTTGCACTACATTATCAGCAACACCATCAACCCACTGCCCATCTACAAGAGCCTCGTACTGACGTTGTCTAAAAGGCACATCACCATAAAGATCTCGTACTGCTGTTTCATAGCTTTGCCCATAATCAAGGGCAGCTTTTCGTCATCATAGCCAGGATACCCGCAGAAATATTGAAGATATGGGTTTTCCTGGATCTGGAGCGCGGTTTCCTCGTCAGAATAGCCATACTCCGCCTGAATAATGCAGACCTCCAAGGCCAGACGCAGCGGCTTGGCCACATTGCCTTTCCGGTTGGTGAATAGTGCGGCGTAGCGCTTCTCGATCTCCAGTCAGGGGATCGTCTGGGCTTTCTTTACCCAACGGTTGCTTTCCTTCAGATTCATATCCACCGGCTGTTTGAAATCCGCCAAGCTGATCTGGCCATTGCTGTAACGATACATAGTTGCCCTCCAGGTGCACGATTTTTGCTGGATTTTTGCCAGTTCCCTTGCTCCTATTATACCACGGATTGGCTTCTATGGATTGAAATATAAGGCTTTTTCTATTATTCAGTGCATATTAAATACGCGGAACCCCCTTCGCCATGATCCGGTTTGGGTAACGGCGCATGACAAACGCGCGCGGACACGCAAAATGAGGGCGAAAGGGACCGCCCCGCTTTTCCCTTCTTGACAGCGATGGATCAGCCTTAACCGGTGCCCGGGATATGGAGATCCTCAGCGGCCAGATCCTCCTTGGCGTTCGCGAAGGACAGCAGCGTTACAAACGTCAGCAGCAAAGCAATCGCTTTTTTCATGATGTTCTCTCCCCTTCTCGGTTTCAACCGGAGCGTTTGTTCCCACAAGGTCTTGTCGAGGAAGGGCGGTCCGGCAGTGGTCTTGCCCACGATCAGTTAAGCTTTTGTCCTGTTTTCCGTGCTCCGGCTTAAATCCGGACCCTTTTCTGTCGATAATAAGGATATGAAAAACATTTTTCTGTCGATAATAAGGATATGAAAAACATTTAGACAGGAGGTTCCGCAATGAAAATTCAAGATGCGAAGAAGGCATACGCCGCGCAGATGGATACGCTGTGGACACGGAAACGCGACCTGTCGCAGGCGCTCAAAAATTGCCAGCAGGGCGGCGCGCCCAATGTGGATCGTGTGGAGATCTCCCGTGAGCTGTCCGCCGTGGACGCGCAATACAACGAGGCCCAGGGCGTGATGGAGAGCATCATCGAGCGGGAGACTGCCATCCACAACGCCGAGGTTGCAAAGCAGCAGGGCAATGCTCTGTCGAAGGCCGCAGAGGAGATGGGCAAGATGCTGGAGATCTACCACCGCATCGCCTCCGGCGGTCAAGTCCCTCCGGAGGATGAACAGCGGCTGATGGAATACAACCACAAGCTTTACATGGCGGCCAAGACCGCGGCCATGCTGCAAGAGGGAGACGGCGAGGAGTACGACTCCCTCTTTGAGGACGAGGAGGAAAAAAACGGCGAAGAAAAGACCGCCAGCGAGATCGCGGGCGAGGCGGAGATCTCCGTCCCCGGCGGAGGCGGGGACGCCGGTCTCGACATCGCCTCGGAGTGATGGCTATACCGCTCCTCCGTTTCTTTTTTAGGACAGCAAAAAAGGGCACAAAACCGCCCTTTACGGTTTTGTGCCCCCGTTGAGTTACCTGAGAGATTCCCTCCGCTTTGGGAGGTTGCACCTTCGGTGGTCGGGCGCTGCCGCCCGGCCTTTTCGGAGCGTCGTCCGAAACCGGTCCTTTTGCCTGGGAGCTTCTGCGTTCCCCTTCGGCATCGCCTGAGCGATCTCTCCCAAAACAAAACTACTTTTTTATTTCCAAAATAGAAAATTATCGCAAATCCTTTATCCATGCGGATTTGCCGCTATTTTGTACATTTCCTAAATTTTTTCCAAAATCCAAAATAGGACGTCAAATCTTACCTCTGTTAGAGTCCGATAGAAACAGCCATCCTAAGACCAGCAGAATTAACCAATCTGAGTCCGATAGAAACAGCCAATCTTAATCCAATAAAAGAAGCCATTACGATATTACTTCATGTTCTATAATGGTGTTAGCCAATGCACCACGAAAGGAGAAACATGAATGAGAATAACAGTAATGACTTGCAGACTATCATAACACAAGTCATTGAAGAAATGAAGTCAGAGCAAGGTGATAAGTTCGATATCAATAGAATTAACCTTGCTGAAATGGAACGCCGTACAGGAATGACAAGAGCACAGCTACGACGATTAAAAAAGAATGATTTCCAGATAACACCACATGCTCTTACAGGCCGCAAAGCGGATACAACCATTATCTCTGGATATACAGGAGTTATTGATGACCTGCTGAAAAAAGGGGTATCTAATTCTGAAGTTATTCTGGAACGAATTCAGGAACAAGGCTTTCAAGGGAGCTTAACTACGGTAAAGAGATACATTCAATCTCATAAATATCTTATTCCGCCCAAAAGGCAGACAGTTGCACCGCAGGGCAACCGTGGACGCAGATATTCCAGTGATGCTGGTGAGAGTTATCAAATGGACTGGGGATTTGTAAATGTGGACACAGGTGATGGCACTTCTTACAAAGTAGCTTGTTTTGCAATGATCTGCCATCATTGCGGGGAACGCTATATAGAGTTCTTTCCAAATGCAAAACAGGAAAATCTCTTTATTGGTATGATTCATGCTTTTAAACGTATGGGAGTTCCTGGACACGTTCTGACGGACAATATGAAAAGTGTTGTGCTCCATCGTGATTCGGAAGGACATCCGGTTTGGAATCATGATTATGAAGCTTTTATGAATACCATCGGCTTTGAAACGAAACTGTGCAGACCCAGACATCCGTTCACGAAAGGTTCTGTTGAGCGCCTGGTACGCTTTGTAAAAGAAAACTTTCTAGCAGGACGAGTTTTTGGTACTATTACAGATCTCAACTATGAAGCATGGAAATGGTGCGATAATCAGAACAATCGATATCACAAAGCTGTTGACTGTATTCCTCATGAAAGACATTCTGTAAGCTGTATAAAAAATGCATCCATACTTATGGATACCTTTGATGTCCGAAAGTATTTGTGCCCGATCCGCTGTATTTCATTTGATGGTTTTGTCACATATGAAGGAAGACGTTTTGGAATTCCATACAGTTATGTTCAACAGACCTGCCGTGTTCAAAGAGAAGATTTTACATTGTATATCTATGACCTGGAGTTGAGAAAAGTCTTAATAACCCACGATGTGACATGGAGCCGCAAAGACAGTTTCTGCAAAGGTCAGTTTACTGATGATCAACCAGAAGAAAACCCTTCTGTTCCTGTAAAGATCAGTATCACTCAGAAAAAAGAAGATCCACCAAAATCTGCTTTCGCAAAGTTTGCTTTTGGAGGTGACAGAAATGAATGATACACTGATTGAACAGATTCAGGCAGATGCTGCTGCTCTGGATATAAAAATAACAGCACAGGAGATTGCTTTATATCTTTCTGAAAAGAAAGTTCCACCGGAGCACCTGGAAGCCATAAAAAGATTCATAGCTTTTCTCAGAAAAAATCAGCGAGATAAAGCAATAAGCGCACTATTGCAGCACAGCCGTATTCCACAGAAAGAGCCAAGTACATTCGAAAACTTTGATTTCAGCAGAGTGACTGGCGAGCATGCAGCGCAGATAAGAAATCTTCCGAATCTGACAGCGCTATACTCAAGACAGAATATAGCTTTTATCGGTCCTCCAGGTGTTGGAAAAACGCATTTATCAATGGCATATGGTAATGCCTGTTGCCAAAAAGGATTAAAAGCTTATTTCATAAAAGCCACAGAACTGAATGAAAAATTCACAAAGGCCCGAAGAACAGGCACTGAAAGCAGTGCAATATCTGGGCTTGTCAGACCATCATGTCTGATTATCGATGAAATCGGCAGAAGCATCTTCGACATGGAAAACACCCGTCTGTTTTTCGATATGATTGACCGAAGATGCAGTAAGGAAGGCCCAAACTGCATGATTTTCACCAGTAACCTAACACCAGATAAGTGGAGGGACTTCTTTCGAGAAGAGGATTCATTACTCTGTGCGTTAGATAGGACTTTTGATGCTGCCACCGTTTATCTCATGATAGGTGAAAGCTATCGAGGTCGTAACCTGAAAACTTATTCGATAGAAATCAGTGATCCTACCGAATAATTGTCGATAATTAATTAGCCAAGCAGGTGCATTGGCTATTTCTAATGAGCTCGGATTGGTTGTTTCTACTGGACTCTGAGTGGTCGATTCCTCCGGGCTCTAACACTTCAAATTTTCCAAAATGAATTTTTCCAATATCGCCCCATTTTGGCTGTAAAATTTTTGACAGCCAGCAGGGTATGTGTCGCAAAAGTTGGTGCTGGCATCAAAAAAGAGCCTCCTCTCAGGGAAGCTCTTGGGGAAATATCTTTTGCTGTAATTTTTCTCCACAAGGAGAGTTTCGGCAGCTCTACAAGTTTAATGCCTTATAAATAGCATCAACGTTGTAATCCGGACCAAAGTTCGGGGCTACATCCATAATTTTCTGAATCAAAGGCACGTCCTGTTCGACAAGATCATTTGCAATTTCCTCTGCTGAAGAAAACTTCTGCATCTTGGCGCAGACCTGCTTAATCAACTGCAGCATTCTACCTTTTTTGATGCCTATTTCAACACCTTCCTCATGTGCCTGATTTCTCATAATTTCCATTTCACGACACATAATCGCCACTCCTCTCTCATCTTCCTTAAAATACCGGACGCGGTCTGCAAGGACCTTGTTATGCATATCCTTTGCGTTTGTGCAGCTGAAATCATGCATTAATCGCCCAAGTTTCGTTTCATCCTTAATCTGGGAATTCACATATATGATATGCGCCTCATCCTTAAACAATTTCCCAGTTTCCTTTACAACCCTATCAATATGATAGATTGGGAGATCTGCTTTCATAACATCATTTTCTGTAATGAAGATTACGAAAGTCTCATTCAGAGCCTCATACAAATCACCTGGTTCGGTGACATTCGCATCAATCAATGCGCTGTTGTATCGGGCCCTCTTCGCGCCAGCACCTTTGTCACTCCGCTGAACCTCTACATTAAATACACGGTCATGACTATCGATAGCAAGAATGTCCAGTCTTACGGACCGGCCCTGTAAATTCTTGATGCCACGCTGACTGTGTACTTCCAGAACGTGGATGCCTTCATCATTCAGGATGATCCGAAGCAACAGTTCCGCACACTGGATATCTTCAAATACTTTCGTCATGAAGTCATCATCCAATAAGCGGAAACCTCTGAGTCTTTGCAGATCTTCCTGATGTTTCTTTTCAAAATCCATTCATCTTCCTCACTTTCTCTGTGATATTTTATATAAACAGGGAAAGCCCTTCTGTAGGCATCCCCTGATCATATCGATCTCGGGGCAATGCCCACTTATCAACTTTTTGGAATTAATAATGTATAGTATTATCTTACCACACTTGAAACAGCGTCGCAAGATTTCCTTCGATATTTCACCATTACTCTATGCCTTGCATCAACCTATTATAAGTATGGATATGGATCATGGTTCCCAACTGCGATTTTTCGGTGTAGAGGAATTTTAAGCTTCTTTTTATCCCCTCAATTCCTCATTTATATGTAACATTATCAGTATGTCTTTTGTACTGTGTCAAAAGACATCAAAATCCTGACAGCTACAGGTAGATGGAACCCTCATTGAACCAAAATGTGAGGTCAGCCACGGGAACTTCCGTGACTGGCCTCATGTGTTTTATATCTACAAACAAGTGAGTAAATTCTGTGATTGTATAAAGATATACATTTTCCATTTTGGATATTTTTGGGGGGACATATCCAAAATGCATTCTACTGATGTTAACCTATTTTGCGGATAACGGTTTTTGGAATTCTTGTAACCCAATCCATTCCATTTTTGTAACCCGTTTTATTCCATTTTTGTAACCCAAAACAGTACATTTTTGTAACCCATTTCGTTCCATTTTTGTAACCCACTTTGGTTCACAAATTTTGAAATATCCAAAATGGAGCGATTTTAAAAAGTAAGTTTTTCATCATAATCAGATGTTTGAGAAATAAAAGGAAAACACTTTACCAGCCTTGTTCGCGATAGATGGGAAAACACAGATTTCAAGTTTTTCTCTCTTATTCGCGATAAAAGGGAAAAACCATTTGCAGGTTTTTCCCTTTCTGTTCGTGATATAAAAGGAATTTTTCACGCTTATTTTATCCCTTGTTCGTGATTAGAGGGAATGTTCGCGAAATAAAAGGAATTAAACAATATTATTTACAGCTCATCCACAGACTCCACGATCTTTCCGTCTCTCCAGATCCTCTCCAGATCATAAAACAGGCGGTCTTCCTTGGAGAATACGTGTACGATCACATCGCCGTAATCCATAAGGACCCATGTGGAGCTCATGCTTCCCTCTTTCTGATGACACTCATAACCGGCTTTGAAAAGCTTTTCTTCTACATTATCAACTAAAGCCTGTGTCTGGTTTGCATTGGAAGCGCTTGCGAGAACGAAGTAATCCGCGATCACGGAAACGCCCTCAATGTCAATAATTTTTACGTCTTCGCCTTTTTTCTCTTCCAAAGCCTCGACTGCAAGTTTTACCATTTCTTTTGACTGATTCAACTGATTGTTCCTCCTTGTCCTGATGGGTTATTCCGGTCACGGCTGATGCCTCTCCGGCTGTCTCTTTCTTCCTTTCCGAAACGACACGGCGCATATCCTCACACGCCGCCTCTGTCATCGGATCGATCCGGCAGCCCGTACTTTTTAAATATACAAGAATGCTCTCCATAATCTCGAGGCACGCCTCGTCAAGATCAATGAACGCAAGCTTCCGCATAGCCGTAAGGTTGTCCGCCTTGGATCGTCTCGGTTCAATGTAATCTGCCACATAGAGGATCTTGTCGAGCAGGCTCATGCCCGGCTTTCCCGTCGTATGGCAGGTGATCGCGCTTAAGATCTCCGGATCATCCACCTCGTATTTATGTTCCGCCATCCATGCCCCGAGTTTTGCGTGAAGCAGGGACGGATCCCTCTCTTCCTCGGCAGTCACCGGAATATTGCGGTCCAGACATTTTTGAAGCATGACCGGATCCTCAAAACGCTTTGCCGAATCATGCAGGAGTCCCGCAAGATCGGCTTTATCAAGATCGTACCCATATCGCATCGCAAGTGCCTGGCAGGTAAATTCCACGCCAAGCGTATGCTCATAGCGGTACGCATCGAGTTTTTTCTTTAAATGTTTTCTGATTTCAGGTACACGACTATCCATAATGAATCTTCTTTCTGAATTCAAGAATGCCCCGGCATTTTTGCTGTGAGATGCGGGTCATCTGTTTCCGCATGTTCTTTTCCCGCGTCTGATGCACCGTCCTGATACCGGAATATCCGGCAGACTATTTTGTCAGATACAGGCCTGTCTCTCTGATATACTCCGCCACAGCCGCCGGCATGTCTTTTGAAAGATCCCTGCCTTCTGCCGCCTTTTTCCGGATATCCGCGGACGCCACGTCGATCTTTGGATTATGAAGGAGCCGGATATCCGCGTTGTACTTCTCATTGAAGTAAGCAACCTTATCCTCAAGCGGCACACCACCGTCCTCGTAGGTTCTTCCGGATACCAGAAGCACAGCCTGCGCCATCACCTGTTCCGGATGATACCAGGATTCCAGCTGGTACAGGGAATCTGCCCCTATGATAAAATAGACCTCTATATCCGGATATGCCTCTTTTAAGAGTGCCAGAGTCTGCGCCGTGTAGGTGTTCCCTTCCCGTCCCATCTCAAAATCAGAGACAGTAAAATACGGGATTGATTCCGTGGCAAGCTCCAGCATCCTGATGCGCGCCGCCCCATCCGTGATAAGATGATCTTTTTTGTGCGGCGGAACATGGGACGGCATAAACCAGATCTCATCCAGTCCATACTCCCGGTATGCCTGTTCCCCAAGAAGCAGGTGACCGTTGTGGACCGGATCAAATGTTCCCCCAAGAATACCGATGCGTCTCATCGTATCCCCCCTTTGCCCGCGCACAATCCGGACGTCAAACAGTCCCGGATTGCCGCGATCGTCACACTGTTTACGGAAGAATGATCTTTCTGTCCTTCTCTTCCTTCGCCGGCTTATACAGAACGATCATCTTTCCGATGACCTGTACAACCTCGGAATGAGTGCGCTCTGCAAGGATCTGCGCAAGGTCTTTTCCGTCGTCCGCACAGTTCTTCAGTACATGGATCTTAATCAATTCTCTTGCGTTTAACGCTTCCTCGACGGATTTGGTGATCTCCGGTGTGAGGCTGGACTTGCCGATCTGTAAAACGGCATCCATGGTCATTGCAAGTCCCTTTAAATAGGAACGCTGTTTGCTGGTCATAGTAACTCCTTTTCATATATGGAAAAGCATGGTCTCCGGGCATTTATACGGACACCCGGAGAAGATCCGATGCATTATTTATAGTAGTCAAATACGAGTCCGTACATGCGGACCGTATCGCCTTCCTGAATTCCCGCCTTTTCAAGATCGGCAAGGATTCCGGACTGCTTTAAGAATTTCTGGAAGAAATCAAAGCCCTTCTCAGAATCAAGGTTCGTGTAACCAAGCATCTTCTCGATTCTCGGCCCCTCAACCACATAGATGCCCTCTTCATCCTTCTCAACAGTATAAGGAAGCGAACGGTCACCCACATACTCGATCTCAAATTCTTTCTCAAAGATCTTCGGCGTACGGTCTGTCTTCCTGATCACATCATAGAGATAGTAGAGAAGATCATTTACACCTTCGCCGCTGACAGCAGAAATTCCAAATACCGGGATTCCCATCGGCTCGAACTCTTTCTTTAAGTCTGCGAGCGGATCCGCCCCCTCATCATAAACTGCATCCAGCTTATTGGCTGCGATAGCCTGTGGCAACTTTAAGAGCTCCGGATTATAAGCGGAAAGCTCGTCCATGATCGCATGGACATCCTCGATCGGGTCACGTCCCTCAACGGAAGCTGCGTCTACCACATGAAGCAGGACTTTCGTGCGCTCGATATGGCGAAGAAACTCATGTCCAAGGCCGGCTCCCTCAGACGCACCCTCTATAAGACCAGGGATATCCGCCATTACAAAACTGTTGCCATCGCCTAAATTAACTACGCCGAGATGCGGGTTCAAAGTCGTGAAATGATAATTCGCGATTTTCGGTCTTGCGTTGGAAACACGGGATAACAGAGTGGATTTTCCGACATTCGGAAACCCTACGAGTCCCACATCTGCGATCACCTTCAGCTCTAACTGTACCCAGAGCTCCTGCCCCGGCTGTCCCGGCTGGGCATATTTCGGAACCTGCATGGTTGCTGTCGCAAAATGCATATTCCCAAGACCGCCTTTACCGCCCTTTAAGATCACTTCCCGGCGGTTTTCACCGGACATGTCTGTGATAACCTTACCGGTTTCCAGGTCCTTAACGACAGTACCTTCCGGGACCCTGACGATCAGGTCCTTTCCGTCAGCGCCATGGCAGCGGCGTTTTCCGCCCTCTTCGCCATTTTCGGCCGCATACTTCCTTACATGACGGAAATCCACAAGCGTGTTCAGTCCATCATCTACTTCAAAGATGATGTCTCCGCCTCTTCCGCCGTCACCGCCGTCAGGTCCTCCATTCGGAACATACAGTTCACGCCGGAAGCTCACATGTCCGTTTCCGCCGTTTCCTGATCTGATATATACTTTTGCACTGTCTGTAAACATGGAAAACCGTCCTCTCAATAAAATTAAAAAATATAACAGTGCCGCTTCTTATTCTTTTCATGAATCCAAAGTCTCACTGTTACACATAAATCTTAAAAAAGCTCCATACCATCCAGTATGGAGCTCATCGTTATTATTCGTTGATTGCCTGAGGATATACAGAAACCTGTTTTTTGTCTCTGCCCTTTCTCTCAAACTTAACAACACCGTCAACTTTAGCGAATAAAGTATCATCACCGCCGATGCCTACGTTGAGACCCGGGTGAATCTTTGTTCCGCGCTGTCTGTAAAGGATGTTGCCAGCTAATACGAACTGTCCGTCTGCTCTCTTAGCTCCAAGGCGTTTGGACTCAGAATCACGTCCGTTCTTTGTGGAACCAACACCTTTCTTATGAGCAAATAACTGAAGGTTCATCTTAAACATATCGTTACACCTCCCTGAATCGAAATTTGATATATTCTGCTCCATATTCATCCCGGATATTTTCGAGTCCGAGAATCAGGGATTTCATGAGGAGCTGCGACTCAGAACTTATTTTGTCCGGGAAGGAAAAAGAAAAGCTTCCACCATCTTCCCCCACACTTCCTTCAAAGTGATCGTCCGTAAATGTTTCAACGGAGTTTGCCATGTTGAGAACCAGTGCGGAAACAGCAGCACAAATCACGTCCTGTCCGTATTCTGCATAGCCAGCATGACCATTGATATCGATTCCCTTTACTACTTCGTTCCTGTCACGCAGGATATTTACCTGAATCATAATCTTAATTAAGCATTGATCTTTTCAATCTTAACCTGAGTATAAAGCTGTCTGTGGCCATTTTTCTTATGGTAGCCAGATTTACGCTTATACTTGTAAACGATAACTTTTTTGCCCTTGCCAACTTTCTCTACTGTTGCAGATACTGTTGCACCCTCAACGGTCGGGCATCCGATTGTAAGCTCTCCGTTGTTAACAGCAAGAACCTGATCAAAAGTCACTGCAGAACCAACCTCTGCGTCAATTCTCTCGATCTTGATGCTGTCGCCCTCGGCTACTCTATACTGCTTACCGCCAGTTGCAATAATCGCGTACATATTGCACCTCCTATTATCATTACTCGCCAGTTATGGTGTCTTCCATCATGGAATCCTTGAAAACCTCACTGTGCGGCACACTATAAAACTATAACAAACAGTGCTTGTATTGTCAAGCATTTTTTTCGCAATTTCGATATTTTTCGGTAATGGCTGAACTGTAACATTTTTCGTTATGGCCGAACAATAACATTTCCTGTATCCGTTCTCCGGACCTGTTTCTCCGGGACTTCTGTATCCGGCAGTCCTTTTCCCGGACTCACCGCACCTGTTCATGCAGCGGTCTGCGGATCTTCTTTCTCGTGAGTTCCACAAGACCAAGAGGTGTCATATCAACAAGTACGGTCTTCACCGGGTCTGCTGTTACAGCGCGCCGCAGTGCTGCGAGAAGTGTCTTCCGGCTCTCCTCTTCCTTCATATCAATAAAGTCCACAATCATGATCCCGGAGAGATTCCTGAGACGGAGCTGGACAGCGATCTCCCCCGCCGCTTCCAGATTTGTCTTCAGGTATGTCTCTTCGGACGTCTTCTTTGAAACGCTCTTAGCCGTATTCACATCAATAACCGTGAGCGCCTCTGTAGGCTCGATCACAAGATTTCCGCCAGATTTTAACCAGACCGTCTTTGAGAGCGCCTGGGACAGGATCGTCTCCAGATGGTAGAGGGCTGTGAGTGGAAAATCATCCGTATAAAGTCTGAGTGATGGCATTCCTGCTGCCATGGAACATGCCATCTTTGCAGAATCAACCGCTGTGGAATCCGCTGTTGCTGCAGAGCTTTCTGTTGCCTCAGAATCCGCTGCTGTCCCGGAATTCTCCGCCGCCCTGCTGTCTGTAATCCCTAACGCATCCTGCAGTTCTTTATAAACTTCCGGCAGATCCGTGACAACTTCCAGTCCATCACAGATCTTCAGATCCCGGACCGCACGAACCGCAAAACTCTCCGGCCGATACAGCACATTGTAACAGGTCCGGCTTGCCGCTGCTTTACAGATCACCAGATACCGTTCATAAAGCGCTGCAAACTCCTCAAACACCTTATCGATCCCAGCCGCCTCTCCGTTCGTCCTGACGACAAGACCGCAGTCTCCGTGTTCTGTCGCCTCCCAGCGCCGTTTTACCGCATCCCGCCATTCCTTATCCCGGATCTTCGCGGAAATTCCAAGGGAACTTTTCCCGGCACTCAGAACCGCCGTCTGCCCTGTCAGCGTAAGATTTGAGGTCAGCACCGCGTCCTTCGTCTTCACCGCGGACCGTTCCACCTGCACCAGGATCTCATCCCCTGCTTTTAAAGTTCCATGTTCCGTCTTCCCGTCCGCGTAGATCGGACGCGCATTTTCCTTCAGGCTGTAAAAACCGTTGACACCCGGCCGGTACTCCACAAAAGCCGCATTGATGTTCTTTGAAATATTCTTTACTTTCCCGACAAAGATCACGCCGGTCTCTTCCTCCGCTGCCTCCGGCTCAAAGTCGATCTGGGCAGCATGTCCATCTTTAAAAAGCACTGCGGCGGTCTTCCCGCGCAGTGCCGTAATGATCAGTTTATCCAACATGTTCTCCAATTTCTTCTCCGAAGGATTCCAGAGTCACAAAGTCATGTTCTCCCGCGTCCGCGTAAACTTCCTCACGATTGATGCGGAACGCGAACTGCGGATATTCTTTTCCCAGAGACTTACAGTATGCCTCGAGGACCAGCTCCGGCTTTACGTTTGCAGCACTTCCAGAAGAAAGCTGCAGGAAGAGTCCGTTTCCGTCCACCACGCGGTGTGCCTCGTAGATCAGCGGCTTTAAGTCCATCTCCTTCTCGCCCTTTTTCGTCTTTTTCACGATATTCAGGTTTCCGTTTTCGATGAAATCAAGAATTCCGTTGTAGAATTCTTCCGCTGTCATGGAAAGTCCGTTCTCGTAATCGTCTCTCAGGACGATGGTATAATCACATGCCGCAACGATGGACATGGCGTTTTCCGCGTCATCCGGCAGTTTCCGGTAGCTCAATACCTCAACGCCTTCCACCATCGTGTCGTTCAGCCGCTTCACCATCTCCGCGGAAGAGTCCGTGGACAGCACCTCAATATCCAGATACTCGCCGCTTCCGGTGAGGCCCACGCCGAGCGGTGCCGCAAAGGACATGATCTGATGCGGGGAGAAACCTTCGGAATAGCGGATATCCACATCCGCGCGGCGCATGGCCTTCTGGAAATACCGCATCGTGTCGAGATGTCCGATGAACTTCATGGCTCCCTGCTTGGAAAACTTAATTCTGATCTTCATAACAGACACCTCCTCCAAATCTTCTCACACCGCAGCCGGAACAGCGCATTCTGCAGTTCGGGGTGACAGTCTCTTTTGTCGCGTTGATCCACTCTCTCTTTAAGAATTCCTTCGTCACACCTGTGTCGATGAAATCCCACGGGAATATCTCATCGAGAGAGCGTGCTCTCGTCGTATAGAAATCGATGTCCACGCCACATGTCTCAAAGGCATTCATCCAGATCTCATTGTGAAAGCTCTCAGACCATGCGTCATAGAGCGCACCCTGTCTGTAGGCCTCCTCAATGACAGCAGCGACCTTCCGGTCTCCACGGGCAAGAACGCCCTCGAGGACCGTCACGTCCGCCTCATGCCAGTTGTATTTTAAGCTCTTGTGGTTCAGCATCTCGTGCATCTTGTGGTTTACAATGCGGGCTTTTCCGAGGAACTCCTCTTTTGTACTCATCTGCGCCCACTGGAACGGGGTAAATGGCTTCGGAACGAAGAATGACGTACTCGCAACGACCTGTACCTTTCCGTTTCGCTTGTCCTTCGGAATCTCGTAGTACTTCTCCGCGATCTTCTCGGAAAGCAGGGCAATTCCTTCCATATCTTCCACGGTCTCTGTCGGAAGTCCCAGCATGAAATACAGCTTTACACGGTTCCATCCGCCCTGAAATGCCAATGCGGAGCCGTTTAAGATATCTTCCTCTGTCAGTCCCTTATTAATAACATTTCTCAGTCTCTGGGAACCCGCCTCCGGCGCGAAGGTCAGGCTGCTCTTCTTGACATCCTGAACCTTGCTCATAACGTCAAGGGAGAAGGCGTCGATACGCAGGGACGGCAGGGACACGTTCACGCCTTTGCCGTGGAAGGTATCGATCAGGAATGTTACAAGTTCTTCCAGACTTCTGTAGTCACTAGAACTTAAGGAGCTTAAGGAGATCTCCTCGTGTCCCGTGCTCTTTAACATCTTATAAGCCAGCTCTTTTAAATGCTCTACATTCTTCTCGCGGACCGGACGGTAGATCATTCCAGCCTGACAGAAACGACAGCCGCGGATGCAGCCACGCATGATCTCGAGAACCACGCGGTCCTGGGTCGCCTTGATAAACGGAACCAACGGTTTCTCCGGGTAGACGGACTCTGTCATTTCCATAACAAGCTGCTTTTCCACCTTCTCCGGCACCCCCGTCGCTGTCGGCAGAAAGCTCCTGATCGTGCCGTCTTCCTCATATGTCACTTCGTATAAGGACGGAACATAGATTCCCGGAATTCCCGCTGCCTTTCTCAAGAACTCCTGTCTGGAATCCCCGTTCTTTCTGGACTCCTTGTAGACATCAAGAAGCTTCCGGTAGGAGACTTCTCCCTCTCCGATATAAAACATATCAAAGAACACCGCGATCGGCTCCGGGTTGTAGGAACACGGACCGCCACCGATGACGACCGGATCATCCCAGGTACGATCCTCCGCGTGAAGCGGAATGCCGGAAAGCTCCAGCACCTGTAAAATATTCGTGTAGCACATCTCGTACTGAAGCGTGATTCCAAGGAAATCGAATTCCTTCACCGGGTCCTGGGACTCAAGGGCAAATAATGGGATATGTTTCTCTCTCATGACCTTGTCGAGATCCGACCACGGGGAGTACACACGCTCACAGTATACGTCCTCGTACTTGTTAAACATGTCATAAAGGATCTGGATTCCCAGATGGGACATACCGATGTCATACACGTCCGGGAAACACATACAAAAGCGGATTGTCTCCGGGGTGAGGACTTTTGTGACGGAGTTTACTTCGCCTCCGATATAGCGGGCGGGCTGCTGAATACTCAAAAGAGTCTCGTCATCTAATGCTAATTTCTTCATATTGTTCTTATTTTTCACCTGACTTTTCTATTCTTTTTGTCCTTTTTATGTGGCAAAGTCCGTCATACGCGGACACGCTGATATTTGATTTTTATGTTCTCTGACGTGTTACAACAAAATTGAAATTGCACCTGTTTTCCGCACGATTTTGCCGTATTTGGATGGAATGTTTATTTTTCACACATCCTGGACTGCATCATTATACGGTATTTCCCCGTTTTGCGCAAGGGACTCTTTGGCTGTGACACTCGCGTATGCACCGGTCCAGCATGTTTATATATGCCCCCGGATCAAAAATCTCCCTCTGTTTTCCCGGCATCGGGCATTGTACCGTATAGGGAAAAACCGATTCCAACATCCGTTCGTATGGCGACAACAGCTCATATACCGGTTGCTCCGAGACAACGTACATCTGCATGGTAAATTCTGCCTTTGCATGCCCAAGCACGGTTGCCAGTTCTCTGATGTTGACATCGTGTTTGGCCATGATGGTTGCATAGGTATGTCTCAGATCGTGCCAGTGAAAATCTTCCGGCATGCCAAGTTCCTGCTTCAGTTTTTTGAACGGTTTTGCATAACCGTATCGGGTGTAAGAACGTCCGTTTTCCTGATGCCATACCGCAACATCATCTGTATTAAAGTGCATGGATGCTTCAGTCTGTTCCCAACGTATCCGGTTTACCAGGATTTCATCCAGAACAAAGCCCGGTACCGGGATGGTACGCACTCCGTTTTTGGATTTTGTCGGGATCCGGCACGATGTAATTTCCCCTTTCTTTAAAGCAGACGCATCAACAGGGCGTCCAAGCTGTGCCTTCAGGTAAATTACTTTCTTCTGATAATCCACGTCACGGTAACGGATGGCAAGTAACTCGCTGATCCGGCATCCCGTCACACATGCAAGCAGCAAAGCAATGAATAAGGACGGATACTTTGTCTTGGCAACCGCCAGCATCTGTCCTGTCTGCTCGGCTGTCAGTGCGTAATGACGTTTTGTCCAGTCAATGCGTTCCGTATCCGGTTCTTCCCTTGCACGTTTGTCGGCTTCCTGTTTCTTTCTGTGTTTTTCCTGTTTGCGGATGTAATCCGTTGCCAGTTTCGCCACATTTTTGTTTAACAGATGCATCTTCACAGCAAACTGGAAAGATGTCTCCAGGATGACCTGTACCATTTTGGCAACGGACGGCGATTTTTGGCCAATCAAGGTCACGATGGTTTCGGTTGTAACCGCATCCAGATATAGATTCCCAATTTGCGGAATAATGTGACACCGAATGGCACTCTGATAGGAGCTGAATGTCTGATAAGAAATCGGCTTTACTTTACGCTTCGCCATATGCTCCTTTAACCAATAGTCCAGAAACAGGCCGGTTTTGACACGGAATGGCAGATATGTACGGTCTGTTAATGCAGCAAGAAGCTCCAATCGTTTCTTTGCCGCGCTTTTGGAATCCGGATACCCTCCATATTCCCGCCTCTGCGTGGCGCCGTCCAAAAAAGTCAGTTCCAATCTTATGGCATATTTTCCATGCGCCCGTGTGGGTGTGTCACGCATGTTCCAACTGACCACTGAGCCATGCGCCAGCATTTCCGCAATGGTTTCAATCCGTTTTGCCATGTCACATACCTCCTGTTTTCGATGCAAACAGGAATGGGTCCTGGTGCGCTTCCGATACCTGGCGGATTTTTGACAGTGATTCCACGTGCGTCATGTAGACGTCGATTGTGATATTGGTACTGGAATGTCCGAGATACCGGGAAACTGCCTTTAACACGGCTTCTTTATCCGGATTTCCTTCTGCTCCATATTCATACATCAGGGTTGCGGTGATATGACGCAGATCATGCGGACTGACGTTCGGAATGCCGGCAGATGCGCAGATGCGTTTTAAAGCGCATCCGACTGTATTTTCATCCTTGAGTCTTCCAAAATCTGCGATGGAAACATATCCGTCGTACTGCATTTCCCATGGTCTGCCCTGCGACAGCCGTTTAGCCTTTAAATCCTCCAGATATTCCTTGCGTTCCTTCACAAGTGTAAAAATATATCCAGGAACTCTCAGGATACGATCGCTGGTTTCGTTTTTGGTGGTTTTGATTTTTGGATCCGTATTCCGAACGGAGAATGTGCCATCCGGCTTCATATTGAGGGTGCATTGTCTGGCTGCCTGTCTGCGGATATGCAAAGTCCCATTATTTTCGTCAAAATCCGTGAATCGGAGCCCGCGTATTTCCCCGCTTCTCAATCCTAAAAGCAACAGGCAGATTTCCAGGAAATGTACGGTATACCTGGCTTCTTCCAATAACTTCCTCACATCTTCCATCGTGTAAGATGGGAATTCCTTAACTGGTCTTTTAAACAGGCACGGCTCGACATGTTGCATGGGATTCATGCGGATCCGGTCCAGTGCCATGGCATGGGAAAAGAAACTCTTCAGAAGCTTGTAAACCAGTGGCTGCGAGGAAACGCAAATACCGTTCGCGCGGGCGATGATATCTTCAACGTCTTTCCAGGTAACCTGTTCCAGCGTTTTTTCACCTGTCTGTCCAAGATTCGGCAGCAGATAATGGAAGAGCGTATAGGCCATCAGGACCGCATAAGCATCTGCTGAATCAGACGGGAAGGTAGTGTGGTACCAGTGCTGCAGTTCCTCTGCGAACGAAAGAGTTTTTTTAACCTGTTCCTGCAATTTCTTCATTTCGCCAGTGAACTCATTTAAGGCATTGACGCTGTTTCGCAAGGCATCTTCCATCTGATCGTACCCTTCCGGGTGTACCCGGTATACAATTTCATGGTTGTCGTTTAAATATTTCTCACGAAAATACCATTTACCGTCTTCCTCATTCATAAAAATAGGCGCCTGCGTGGCAGCAGGCTGTGTATGTTTCTTCTGTTTCATCATGTGGTCTCCTTCTGTGAGATTCCACAATCAGCCACTTCAAGGATAACACGAACTGACTGTTTGTGAAATCCCCATTTTTGTTATTTTTCTGTCTTTTTTCCATAAAACCAATCATCGAAACTTTCTTTCGGGATGCGGTACATGGTGCCGATTTTATGGACCAAGAACGGACCGTGGTCGCGATATACCTGAGCCAGGAAATTGTAGGCCGCGGAACGCTTGACACCAAGCATCGTCTGGATATCTTCCGGTGTGTAGGCAATGCGTTCGGTGTCTGACAGATATGTCTGATCCGACCCGCCATTTACTGATGTCGTTTTTGCCATAATTTCTCCTTTCATTTGATTTTTTTTGTTCGCGAAAGAATTATGGTCTGAAAATCCATATTAATGGTTGAAAGGAAAGCTGCGTAATGTCTGCATCTGGGAACAAAAACGATGCGTTTTCTCCAAAAATAATATACAGAACCGAACAAATGTGCTATGATATGGACAGTACCTCATAAACCGGCACGTGGATACATGTTCCTTTGTCGGAAATAATAGAATGATAAGAAGGAGAACAAAAAGATATGAACAGACAGGATTTAATCGCAGCGATTGCAGAAAAGACAGGAGTAACCAAAAAAGATGCAGATGCAGTTGTAAAGGCATTTACGGAAGTTGTGATGGACGATGTGGCAGCAGGAAATAAAGTCCAGCTGATCGGCTTTGGAACGTTTGAGTCCGTGGAAAGAGCGGCTCGTGAGGGGCGGAATCCGAGAACCAATGAGACAATGACCATTGCAGCATCCAGAAGCCCGAAGTTCAAACCGGCAGCTCCGTTCAAACAGAAACTGAAATAATAATTTTCAGTCACAAAAAGAGTAGAGAAACCAATCTCTACTCTTTTTTTGCGCTTTTGGAATGGTTATTGAATTACCCAAGACAAGCCCTGCTATGGTTTTGTTGTCCTACCATAGATAGACCGGGCTCATGTAGGTGTCATGATAACAGAAACGCACACTGTCGGCCACACTCATATGACAGTACCGCAGTTCCCCATATCAGTTACCATACATGGCAATCTGAGACGAATCATAATAATACCAGGCTCCGTCGGTATCCTGTACGGCATTCCACTGATGAATTTCATTCTGGACCAGAACCGGTTCTGTAAAGATTGGATCTTCACAATTCCAATCCACAACTGCGGTTGCCGGATTAAACGGGATAGCTTTGACCAGGGCACAAAATGCTTTTGCGAAAGACGCGCAGACGCCTTCCCCTGTTGTAATAAGATAGTATGCCCCCTGTGCCTGTTTTAATTGTTCCCTTGAAATATCCGCATTAAAATGATAGTTTCTTCCAAGATGCAGACAGGCAGTCTGCAATGCATCCCGTTTGGACAAACCGTTCGGGAAAATGACTTTGGCGGCATCTGATGCCCACCGATCCACGGCATCCTGGCGGTTTATACAAGTCTGAAGTTGTTCCTGGTTCATGGTAAAGTGCAGGGTCAGATCCCCGGTTCTGGAAAATGTCGAGGAAACTTCCGCCGGGCTGCATGCCGGAAAAACCTTCGACCATACACGGGTTAGGGCATTATAACTGTCAGTCAGAGTTTGGTTTCCGGGGAATGAAAAAGTCAGATTGTTTCCGTCATACGTCTGTGACAGTTCCGCCCCCTGGAATAATCCGACTGCTTCATGCGCGGTTTTGGGTGATGCAAATGCCGTAATATTCATACACAGGGACAAAAACAATACCAGCGCCGTTGAAAGAAAAGTATTTTTTCTCATAATCTCCTCCCGGATGCGGATGACGCCGTATCCTTTTTTTGGTATTTTGTTAATTATGGAAGGAGAACTTTTTCCAAAACAAAAGGGATGCGATCCGGAGATTGCATCCCTTTTGTTTCGCCGTGCTTTATTCCAGGCAAAATCCCGGTGAAATTCCGTAATGGTTCCAAACGGGTGCTCCGCGCCAGTTTCCGTTTCCATCCGTAACATAACAGGAAATCTGGTTTAAGCGGTAGATGGAACGCAGCCAGCTTGTGGCAGCCGCTCCGGTTTCGCAATATGCGACATTCTTTTCATACGTCTGATCCGTAATGCCAAGTTTCTGCTGTCTGCTGTAAGTTTTTCCCTCGTTCGGGCGCCGGTCATTTTCATTTGGACCGCCTCGGTGTTCTTTTCCTGAGAACAGCCACAATTTATCATAAGTTGTGATCATTTTGCCAGTCGTATTGCCGGATACAGAATCCGATTTCACGGTTTTTGGCACGATCGCGGTTTTGAGGTTATAATCATCATGAGCATCGGTCTGCCCGAGTCGTCCGAAGTTCCACGGCGTACCCAATTCAAAATGGCGCAGTACCGTGCGCGGGCTGACGAGCAGGCAGTGGCCTTCGATCATGAACCAGTATTTGTTATTCGTCTTCACGCTGATCTGTGCCGGGTCTGTGTGGTTTCTCTGCCGGTCAAACAGCTCCAGCATCCCGGCATGTTCTGAAATCATCTGCATCTCTATTTCCTCCTAAAACTGAAATGTGAGGTCGACCACGGGAACCTCCGTGACCGGCCTCATGTGCTTTATATCTACAAACAAGTGAATAAATTTTGCGACTGTATAAATATATCCATTTTTCATTTTGGATATTTTTTAGGGACATATCCAAAAAACTACTTTTTTATTTCCAAAATAGCAAATCATCGCAAATCCTTTATCCATGCGGCTTTGCCTCTATTTTGTACATTTCCTAAATTTTTTCCAAAATCCAAAATAGACCGTCAAATCTTACCTCAAATCTTCTCCAATTTTCCAAAATGAATTTTTCCAATATCGCCCCATTTTGGCTGTAAAATTTTTGACAGCCAGCAGGGTATGTGTCGCAAAAGTTGGTGCTGGCATCAAAAAAGAGCCTCCTCTCAGGGAAGCTCTTGGGGAAATATCTTTTGCTGTAATGTTTCTCCACAAGGAGAGTTTCGGCAGCTCTACAAGTTTAATGCCTTATAAATAGCATCAACGTTGTAATCCGGACCAAAGTTCGGGGCTACATCCATAATTTTCTGAATCAAAGGCACGTCCTGTTCGACAAGATCATTTGCAATTTCCTCTGCTGAAGAAAACTTCTGCATCTTGGCGCAAACCTGCTTAATCAACTGCAGCATTCTACCTTTTTTGATGCCTATTTCAACACCTTCCTCATGTGCCTGATTTCTCATAATTTCCATTTCACGACACATAATCGCCACTCCTCTCTCATCTTCCTTAAAATACCGGACGCGGTCTGCAAGGACCTTGTTATGCATATCCTTTGCATTTGTACAGCTGAAATCATGCATTAATCGCCCAAGTTTCATCCTTAATCTGGGAATTCACATATATGATATGCGCCTCATCCTTAAACAATTTCCCGGTTTCCTTTACAACCCTATCAATATGATAGATTGGGAGATATGCTTTCATAACATCATTTTCGGTAATGAAGATTACGAAAGTCTCATTCAGAGCCTCATACAAATCACCTGGTTCGGTGACATTCGCATCAATTAATGCGCTGTTGTATCGAGCCCTCTTCGCGCCAGCACCTTTGTCACTCCGCTGAACCTCTACATTAAATACACGGCCATGACTATCGATAGCAAGAATATCCAGTCTTACGGACCGGCCCTGTAAGTTCTTGATGCCACGCTGACTGTGTACTTCCAGAACGTGGATGCCTTCATCGTTCAGGATGATCCGAAGCAACAGTTCCGCACACTGGATATCTTCAAATACTTTCGTCATGAAGTCATCATCCAATAAGCGGAAACCTCTGAGTCTTTGCAGATCTTCCTGATGTTTCTTTTCAAAATCCATGCATCTTCCTCACTTTCTCTGTGATATTTTATATAAACAGGGAAAGCCCTTCTGTAGGCATCCCCTGATCATATCGATCTCGGGGCAATGCCCACTTATCAACTTTTTGGAACTAATAATGTATAGTATTATCTTACCACACTTGAAACAGCGTCGCAAGATTTCCTTCGATATTTCACCATTACTCTATGCCTTGCATCAACCTATTATAAGTATGGATATGGATCATGGTTCCCAACTGCGATTTTTCGGTGTAGAGGAATTTTAAGCTTCTTTTTATCCCCTCAATTCCTCATTTATAGTAACATTATCAGTATGTCTTTTGTACTGTGTCAAAAGACATCAAAATCCTGACAGCTACAGGTAGATGGAACCCTCATTGAACCAAAATGTGAGGTCAGCCACGGGAACTTCCGTGACTGGCCTCATGTGTTTTATATCTACAAACAAGTGAGTAAATTCTGTGATTGTATAAAGATATACATTTTCCATTTTGGATATTTTTGGGGGGACATATCCAAAATGCATTCTACTGATGTTAACCTATTTTGCGGATAACGGTTTTTGGAATTCTTGTAACCCAATTCATTCTATTTTTGTAACCCGTTTTATTCCATTTTTGTAACCCAAAACAGTACATTTTTGTAACCCATTTCGTTCCATTTTTGTAACCCACTTTGGTTCACAAATTTTGAAATATCCAAAATGGAGCGATTTTAAAAAGTAGGTTTTGAGGTAAAAACCTTCTTTCGTTTTTTGAGTTCGAATGCAAGGTCAGCCATGAAAAACTCCATGACCGACCTCATATGTTTCTTATTCACAAATCGACGAGTGAATCCTGCAATTGTATACGTATAGGCATAAAAATCATCCTTTTTTTAAAGTAGATTTCGTTAACGATTTCTAAGAAAAAAGGTTATTTTTGGATCTGCTCTTAGCCTAATAACGTTGGTTTTTTGATGTCTTTCTTTTTATACGAAGTTATGAAATACCAAACAAGTGTCTGCGTTTCTATCGTCATAATCTGTGAATGTTTTTACATATTCATTTGCACCATGTACTTTTGTAGCTCTAACGGCATCTTTGCAATTTTGATTGCCATACCCGTACGAATAACGATATCCCACCAATGCTGTCTCGCGAATATCTCCCGTATGTCCAAATTCGGCTCCCAGATATAAATCCGTTAAACTTACACATTGATACAACATATTATCATATTCCTGCATCAAGGAAGTATCCCAATTAGAAAGGTTCAGTTCACTAACCTTTTCGCAATAATAAAACGCCTTACTTGCTTTTGAGACTTTTGCTGTGGTGATGCCAGAAACATTTATTTTTGTAGCCGCCTTGCAATTATCAA
The DNA here is from genome assembly GCF_032490495.1 of Pilosibacter fragilis. NCBI lineage: Bacteria > Bacillati > Bacillota > Clostridia > Eubacteriales > Clostridiaceae > Pilosibacter > Pilosibacter fragilis. Next base: position 94,525 of record NZ_JAVYJB010000001.1, read on the forward strand.
ATGCACTAGTTAAGTCGTTCAATTTAGGAGTTCCGCCTAATTGTGATAGATCGATGCTTGTAACTGCACTGGCATACGCAAACATTCGTTGCATGCTCTGTACTTGTTTTCCTCTAAAGCTGGACACATTGATGCTTGTGCTGTTAGCATAATAAAACATTTCTTTAAATGTTGTTACATTACTGGTATCAAACGAGGTTAAATCCAAATTGGTTATATGTGTTTGATAAAACATTCGTTCCATACTGGTAGCATTAGAAGTATCAAATTTACTAAAATCAACATAAGTCATGTTGTTAAGATAACCACCATAGAACATCTCATTGCAATTTACATCCGTACAATATTTCTCTGCTTCTGAATACCAGTAATAAATTCCACTTGAATCCTCAGTAAATACGTATATTGGCGTACCTGAAGCGTCTGATGATACGATATTTCCAGCAATCAGATACTGAGCATCCGGTGCTTCACTTTCCGTCCAGTTTTCGAGACGCTTAATATTTGTTTTGTAGCGAGTCTGAATTGCTCTCAATGTTGTATTAAATTGTTTGCCCGGTAAAAATGTTGCCGTCTTAGCCTTTGTATCTTCCCAACCAGCAGTAAAAGTAATCTCCCCTGTGGTTCCGGAAGGGATGCTCGCAGGACTCCAGCCAGTAAACTTGCAGCCTTCTTTTGTTGGTGTTGGCGGTGTGTATCCATAATCATCAGAAGTATATTCGGTCTTTTCTCCTGTCAGCGTTCCACCATCTAACACATAATGGATATTATAGGACTGTTTATTTGCTTCCCACTGAGCTGTAAAAGTTATGTTTCCGGTGCTGTCTGTTGGAATACTTGCTGGGCTCCACCCAGCAAACGTAAAACCTGTTTTCGTCGGTTCCGGAGGTGTGTATCCATAATTGGCACTTCCGTACTCCGTCAAGGATCCATCTGCCAAAGTACCTCCATCCAGCGCATAACTGATCTTGCCCAGTTTCCCGGTCGGATTCTGGTCATCTTTATCCGACGGCCGGCTTGTCTGGTTCCCGGACTGGTTCAGGAAGATGGTGTATACCTGATCCAGAGCATCCTTACTCAGATTTCCATCACTGCCAGGTGTCAGGTTCACATTCTGGATATCCGTTGCCTGGATGGCGCAGGCGGTCACGATGATGTCTTCCACGTTACTGCTCAAATCGGATTCCACCGCGTTTTTCATCTGTACCTTCTGGAACAGCTTGTCCGTGGTTGCGCCCTTACCAAGGGTCTTTTTATAACCGTAGACGTAGGATGTCTTCGCTTTCCCGTTTTCCCCGGTCACTGTTTCCGTCCGCAGTAGCTCCCACTGGTCACTGACGCCTTTTAACCGGAACAGATCCTGCTTTTTCTGCGCTCCTGTGCCGTCATCCCCGTCGGTAAACATTTCCTGCGGTACCTCGACCCGTAAAAACGTCAGGGCATCGTTATTGCCTGTGTTCTCGATCTGCGGATCCTTCACGATCTCCTGGTTTGGGACGATGTTTTTGACCTCATCACTGTCATTGCCCGGATAACCAGGTTCTTCCAGGTCGATCTGGACCCTGCCGATCGTGAACGTGTTGGTGGCTGTCTCGGCATCGGTCAGATAGGCCACGGTGCCGCCCGCTGCCACGGAAACCACCAGACCACAGGCAATCAGTGTCCGAAGCAGCTGCTTCTTTGATTTCCTCATAAAAAGAAAACCTCCTTCCATAATTTTTCTTGCGGAACAATTATGGACAGAAATGCTTCATAAATCGCAAAAAGTTGAATCTGTTGTTTCGGTTTCCCGGATCATTCCAGGACCATATTCCTGTTCCGGCATCTCAATGGGTGAATCCGGCACGTTTTTGGTTTGAGGTGGATTGCTTTGTTTCGGAAATAAAAGGAAAACCAGTTCTCGCCCTTATACCCTCTTGTTTCGGAAATAAAAGGAAATTTACAAAAACTGTTTCTTTCCTTTTATTTCGCAAACATATTCTCCTCTTTTCCCTTGTTTTTCTGTGCGTTTTTTCCTTTTATATCGCAAACAAGCATGTTCTGCTCCATTTCATGTTTTCCTTTTATTTCCTAAACAAGGAAGTTTCATGTCGGTGAGTTTTTTCCATAATGTTCCGTGTTTTCGCCCCATACAGCTGTCGCTGCAACTAGAAAAGCTCCTCCCATACATTGGCTGTCGGGACAATTATGGAAGCATTGAATTAAAATTTTGCATATAGGTGTCTTTAAGATTGCTTTGTTTCGGAAATAAAAGGAAAAAGTGCATGTGCTTCAGTTCATCCTTGTTTGCGATATAAAAGGAAAACGCATATCGGTCAAAAACATGCTTATTTAAGAAATAAAAGGAAAAAGTAATTCCCTCTATACCGCTTGTTTGCGATATAAAGGGAATATTTACGAAATAAAAGGAAAATTACAAAAACATCGATAATTTCATAAATAGTCTGAAATTTATCAATTTTCATTGGGGTTAGTTGATAAAATTTCATATAATTTATTATTTTTTGGAAATTTATTAACAAATGGTACAATAGCGCCATTGCAAAATACAAGTCCCTGTCCGGATTCCGCATTTTTGATATAGTTCAGCTGTGATTCCGAAATATGAAGCATGGAACCGATCTCCCGTCTGTCTTCGTTGGACTGGTTCAGCATGACGATGAACGGCGAGTTGTTGATGATACCTCTGGACTCGCGGTTCGTCAGCAGGTCTTCTACATTCTGAGTGATGCCGGTCGGAACGCCGCCATATTTTCGAAATTGTTTCCACATATAGAGTAGCTGCTGCGCGCATAACGCGGACTGCGTCAGGATATACAGCTCATCGATGTAGATCCAGGTACGGATATTTCTTTTTCTGTTCATGATGGTGCGGTTCTTAATATCATTCAGGCACACCTGCATGCCAATCTCGTTCATACCAGTACCGATATCGCGGATATCATAGGTTACGAAGCGGTTCTGGGTATCCACGTTTGTCCGGAAGGAAAATGTATTGTAGGAACCCTGACAATACTTCTCAATCGCGATCTGGATATAACGGGCTTCCGGCTCCGGCTGGCGTCCGAGGATCTTGTAGAAATCCATGAACGTCGGGCTGGCGTTGGTGTCGCAAGTCTTTTTGATTCCTCTCCTCTTCAGCTCCTCCATATGCGCCAGGTAGGGTTCATACAACTGACGGACGCAACGGTCAATAACGGAAATCTGAATCGGGTTCAGTCCTGCCCTGCCATTGATGGCAGACGCACAAATGGAACAGATATAGTCTGACTTGACCGTAACCGGATCATCCCCGTCTTTCGCATCGTATGTAATATCCATATCGAACGGATTGATGTGGGTATCGGATCCCGGCGCGATACGAATTACCTGGCCGCCAAGTGCTTCGCATAAGGGGCGGTACTCAGCCTGCGGGTCAATGACAAAAATTTCGTTCTGTTTGCTGGAAAGAAAAGCCTGTGCCATCTCCAGCTTCGCAGTGAAACTTTTACCGGAACCCGGCATACCGAGTATCAGACCGTTTGAGTTCTGCCCCCGGAGCCTGTTGATCATGATCAGGTTCCTGCTCGTCACATTCACTCCATAGAAGGTTCCGTGTGGCTGTGTGAGCTCCATAGACTCAAACGGGATAAAAAGGGCGGCTGACTCCGTGTTCATCAGACGGTTTAACCGTGCTTTGTTACATCCGATCGGGAGACAGGAATTAAATCCGTTTTCCTGGTCCGAAGTACGTACCGATATCTTACAGAGGTGTTTTTCGACACGGTTCTGTACCAGCTTGGTAAATTTTGTAAGTTCCTCCAGGTCATCCGCAAATACGGTTACGAGCACCGTCATCAGGATGGATTTCTGGTCACGTACCGTAATATCATCATAGGCTTTCGCGGCATCCTTGCGATCCTGTTCCAAATCCGGAGAAATCAAGTCGGAGCCAAGACCGACCTTGGCATTTCGCTTCGCGGCCTCCGCTACATTACGGTTGATTTCCAACATCTGGTTGCGGACCAGCTTGATACCTTCATCCTGCCGCATTGGGGAGAAATGCACGCTGGTCAAAGCCTGACACGGAACATTGGCGATATCCGTTAAAATCTCAGCGGATAACTGCGTCGGAAGATCTCTGAGATACAGAACTCTCGCATATTTATCGCCCAGCCTCAAATAGTCGCGTTCAAATTCCATGGAACTTGGACCGACCACATCCTTAGTCGTCAGACCCAGTGACTGCATCCAGCCGAGATCAAAGGTCCTCGCTTCCTTGCCGTCGATATTCATCTTTTTAAAGAACGGGACATCCGTATCCTGGTTATAAATGTTGTATAAAAGCTCCAGCCGATCCTGCAATTCCATCGGGTCTGTTGTATGTTCATTGATTGCCTTGATTCTGGAAGAAATTTCCCCATCCACACGGGAGAAGGTACCGTTTGCCAACTCGATGTTTTCCGCTTTAATGGAAATGATTAGATACTTTTCCTGTGTGATGTTGGACTGTCCTTCGCTGATTTTGGAACGCAGCACTGAGTTCATGTCCTCGCGCATTTCGTCATACCCGTCATTCTCCATCTCAAACAGGGTTTCGCGGTTGAACTTGTCCATGTCAATCCTGCGGTTAAAAATCAGAAGCTGCGGTCTTACATCCGGTGAAAAGTAATTAAGCAGATCTCCATATGCAAAATACATATCCTCCTGGGTCTGCTGTGTTGCTGTTTTAAAATTTGCATCCGTCAGACGGTAACATTTAGTAAAGATACCTTCTTCCGTCTCGATGATACCATTTGTATATACTTTACGGTATGGAATAGACTGCTGCACGGTTTTGGGAACGCTGATAGACTGGATGAGGGCCTTTTTAGATTTTGCACCCTTACTTGCCAGTCCTGCATTTTTTTTCTTTTCTTTTAAAGGTTTGTCTGCCCCAATTCGGCCAACATCGCCGGAAAAATCCTGGATCTGTCCGCTGCTACTGCCGGCTTTCATTCTGCTGCTTCCGTTTCCAATGTCGGTGACGTCTGCGTTTGACTGCATTTTTTTATTTTTGCCGAACATGTCTTTGGTCTCCTTTCGTTTGTTCTTTGGATAATTATGGAATTTTGTCGGTTCAACATCGCAAAACCGGGATGGCAGATGCACATCCCGGTCCGGTTCTAATCGATTGGTTTCATATCCGGATTGGTTTTCAGATATTTTTCCAGCCTCTTTTTATTCAGTTTCTGTTTTTTCTTCATTTCCTTATCCGTATACTCCTTATCATCACCATCGAAATATTCGTAGGTGATCTTGCTCTGCTTTGCCAGCTTGTCGAAGGTGTTTTCCGTGACGTATGGACGACATTTTGGAGCAAAAAATTTCACGATCGCCACGTCTCTTAAAAACACGGCAAGCGGCATATCACATACATCAATAAAACCACATGCGATAATCGGACTGACTGCCGCGATGGTAATGACAACTTTTAAGTCAGACGGCAATCCAAGTTTTCCAAGAAATGTATTCAGCAGCAAGCCGACAACAACCGCCGGGACAATCGCATAGGTCTGGCGTTTGGTAAACGGTCCGATGAATTTTGCCTTTACATTGCGGATATCTTTCGGTACCGGCATAATAATCATGGTGCATTCCTCCTTCCTGTTTAATGGACGCCGATGATGTCATTGGCAATCTGTCTTGATTTTGCAAACATACCGATCATGGTCAGGTTAATGGCTGTGTTCGTGATGACAGAAAATGATGCACCCAGGCTATCTTTAAAAATATCCGTTACATAAATGATCAGGAAAATGACCGCACCCTGCATGGAAACAGCAAAAAGTTTTTTTAACCACATCCAGCCGTTGCTGCGCCACTTCTCCGAGTACAGGTCCGCAATAGCAAGTGGGGTAAAGAGGTAACGGATGGCGATTTCAATAGCAACCGCATAAACAACCAGCGAAGATGCTAACTGGACCAGTCCATTGCCAAATAAACCAGTGATGCTGCCAAACAGACCGCTTAATCCCGATCCAAGATCGCTGACCACGTTACCAAGACCAGCTACCCAGTCTGATCCCATTGTTGCTAACTGGTTTTGCGATATTACGGACACAAAGCTTTTAACAAGGGCATATTTTACTGCAGCCCCCGATGAACCTTGAACCCCGACGATGACGTTTTCCAAAATTAATGTACCGGCACGAATAATGAGCAGTGCAAAGAATTTATAGTTATAAATGAACCAAACACCAATCATCAGTTTGATAAACTCCCTACTGAGAGCTTCATTGCTGGCGTTTTTATCCTGAATCATGTTCATCATACTAACAGCCCCAAAGGTAATAGCCAGAGCAATCGCAAAAGTCCGAATGTTATCCGAAAAACCAGCCATTCCTGTCGAAACCTTTTCCAATAATTTCGATACCATGCCCTGATTGGCCTTACTAAACGCTGTATCATGTTCATCTTTTGTACGGTTCCATGTCAGAATATTGACTTTTACTCCAGCATCTACTGCATCATTGTCTCCTGCGCCTGCATTGACTATTTCATCTCCTGTTTCTGATTCGTAAGTTGTTGATCCAAAATTAACACCTAACGCCATGGCTTCTTCTTTAAAATATTTTTTCCATTGCACTTTGGCGCCGCTCATGGTATTTGCCAAATCCACCTTTTCATCTTTTAAAATTTCATCGATGATTTTGTATCCGCCTTCCACAGTTGGATCATTTTTAAGATCTTCAGAATCAAGTTTTTCTTCCAATAATTCTACAATGCGATCTCTTTTTGGAGCTGAGTCTGCGTCCTGATAAATTTCTTTCGCCTTTGTAATAAGTTCATCCACCTGGGGATCATTTTCGGCATATGCATTTACAGGTGCGAAAGCGGTCATTGTTACACACAGGCCAAGAAGAAGCGGGATTTTTTTAATCAATCTCATATTTTTATCATTCCTCCTTTTTGACTTGATTTAATTAATAATATTAGCTGCCCGCAGGATGGTCGGCAGGCAGACCATGCAGAAACCAAGCGTTAATTTTGTGAATGCCATGCCGTACTGTCTGGCATCACCGGATTTCTTGGCAATGATTGCGTTGTATAGGCCCCAGATCAGCGCCAGGATGCCGAACAGGCGCAGGATAAAAAAGACTGTGCCAAGAACAACGCCCTGAAAATCACCTATAGTATAGGAGTCAAAGTCGCTTGGTTTTGCATTTGGACTGATAGAAAGTGCGTGAGCGTTTATACTGCAACAAATTGCTGTTACTGCGGCAGTGCAACTTGCGGATAGCTTTTTTTTCATTTTTTCTCTCCTTTCTGACGGCGTCGTTACCAGAGTCCTAATATACACATCAGAAATGGCGCAAAGAACAATACCAGGCCGCCTAAAATATGAGCGACGTTTTCTTTTAAGATTTTTTTAGTTTTAATGCTGGAACCCATTCCTAACAGAACCATACATACGCCGCTTATCTGAGATATACCCGTGACAAATGCAATAGCATTGTCCATGGAAATAAATAGGAACCGGCAAAGTATCAGCATCAGGCCATAACTACTACACCAAACCCATTTCTTTGATCCGGTAATTTCGCCATCCGGTCCGGCTACTTTTTTTGTCGCCAGATAACCCAACTGGCCACTCACAAACATAACAGTACCAATCGGCGCGCAGAGCTGCAGTATAATCCTGCCGATCAAAAGAATTGTTTCGTTTGTAGCAATGCCAAAAATGTTATGCTGCCACATGACACATCCAATAGCTACAATCAATACGAAGAACCATGACTTAAGCCAATCGATCCATTTCATCCACAGCTTCTTCTGATTCTCTTCTGTTGATGCTTCGTTTGAAGCATTCTGATTTTCCATTTCCAATCCTCCTTTCTTCTTTTGGGATAATTATGGACACGGTTTGATGCTTTTGCGCGAAATCCGTGTACCGCAAAGAAAAAACACAGAGTTATGATTTCTGTCACAACTCTGCGTTTGGCAATATCAGAATATTCCAGCCACATGTAATGCTGCCGGTAAACAATATAATGTAAGGCCAATGACCCATACCAGCAGTTCCAAAATTGGTTTTGCAATTTTTTCTACTTGCGAATCTTTCTTTTTCGCAATGAAATGAACACGCATGACAAGATAGAAGCCGAATAACTGCGCCATCTGAGCTGCGACCCAGCAAAACAGGGAGTATTTGTTCATGGTCGGCATACTCTGGATATTCAGACCCCAAATAATAATGGTTGCCACAAAAACAAACCCAAACGCTCCAGTCAGAAATGCAATGCAGTTAATAAGCCAAAGGATTTTTGTTTTTTTGTCAATGTTACTGAAAAATTTCAAGCCCATCTCTCCTTTCAAAATGAAAACGGGCCGCTGTCAGATGACAACGGCCACCAAATACAGTTGTATGCAAATTGTCAGTGTACATTAGATGATGCCGACTGCCTTCAGAATGGATGGCATACAAACCAGTGCCAAGCCACCGATCAGGGTGTTCATTGCTCCGTTCATGGCCTCGGAATCTCCGCCTCTTCTGGCGGTGATGTAACCATACAGGCCCCAGATAAACATACCGATACCGATCAGTCTGCAGATCCAGAAAGATACGCCAAGCACCAGACCCTCTGGGTTTACATTCGCCACACTGGCCTTTACGGTGTAGTTGGTATCAATGTTCAGTGCAAATGCATTCAGTCTCCAAATCATGCAGCTTACGAATGCTACAAAAGCTGCCATGCAGTTCTGAAACCACGCAACGCACCGAGTCCGCAGATTTGCCATTTCTTTTCTTGCAGTTACGGTCTCGTTTTTTGCAGCTGCAACGCCGTTTACAGTACCGAATCTATTCATGTCCGGTTCCTCCTTCCTTTTTGTTTGTCTAATTATGGAAGGAGATGCATTCAATGTCGCAAAAACTTTTTGGCAGCACAAAATCCCCGGGGATTTCCCGGGGTAATCTCTATTCTGTAAATTCCGTGCATTCTTTCATGGCGTCCTGCAGGATCTGATACGCTTCTTTCTGTTCTCCTCTCAGCTCCATATCCGGATTGGATTCCAGAATCCAGAGAATAAACTCATAATTTTCTACCGGATTCAATGTCAACTCCAGAGCATCGTCAATACTTGGAAACCATCCTGTCAGCGGATGCATCCTGCCGGTCAGACGCTCCAGCATGGCATTAAAATGCTCATGCGAAATGCTCATTTTTTCTTCTTTTTCGTCTACATATTCATTCTCTCTCTCTTCTTCCATAAATTACGCAGGGAATCCGCCTGGACGGACACATGCGTTGAAAACGTTACATTACCAGCGTGTTCATGATAAAAGAATTCTGCATTTCCCCCTTCTCCTTTCTGATTTTTGCGCCGTTTAAGGCATTGATTGGGTATATACTGTTTTGTGTACTGAGGATCGATGATCTTCTCTTTCGTTGATAGCATGCGTGATCGTGAGCCGAAATCGTTTCCCACAATCTTTTGCTGTGCAAATTATGGAGCGAAAGTTCGAAATATTGGTTTTGCTTTTGTATGTGCTGCTTTCTTATCCGCAGATATTCGGTTTGTTAGCAAAAAAATAGATCCTCTCTTTTCTGGAAAGGATCTATTTGGAAGATAGTTTGTTTGACGCTTACGGAACCTGTCTTGCTAGAATACCTGCAAGCTCCCCGATATCCGATGCATGTCTGGCCAGAAATTGACATGCCGGCAACGCCTGTTCCACGCGCTTATGGAAGGCATCCACGCCATATGGGTTGCTTCGTAAAAATTCATCCGGATCTTTGTACGGTCTGAAATCCAGAACGCGGACCGGCAGTCCGGCTGCTTTTAAAAGTCCGATGGATTTTTTTGTGGCATTGATTCCGGCGCCGTCACTATCCATGGACAGATACACTTTTTTATAGTGTGAAGCAATGAGACGCACATGCTCTTCGGTCAGCGCCGTTCCAAGTACCGCTGCGCAGTCCTGATATCCGGCGCTGTGCAGCGCGATGTAATCCATATAGCCTTCGCAGATAATGATCGCCTCGCTGCGTCTTTCCGCTTTGTATGGATAACCATATAATCTGGTTCTTTTACTGAAGAGCTGTGAATCCGGTGAGTTGATGTATTTCGGTTTGGTGTCATCCATGACGCGGCCACCGAATGCAATCACATCCCCGTTTTCATCCATGATCGGAAACATGACACGGTTCCGGAACAGGTCATATACATTTCCCTTTTTACTGATCTTAAACAGGCCGGAACGGATCAGGTCACTGTATTCGTATCGACTTTTCAGGGAATCGTACAGGCAGCAGAATGCATCCGGAGCAAATCCAAGTCCATACTCCGCCATCTCTTCTTCCGTAATTCCGCGTTTTTTCAAGTATTGGTTTCCGATATTTCCGCGGGTTGTCAGTTGCTGATAGTAAAAAAATGCTGCATCCGCATACATTCTTAAAAGCACTGGGTCTTTTCCCCGCTGAGGAGGCGTCTGTCTTACCGCGCCGATCCGTTCCAGGAAATCATAACGGTTCCCGCCAGCACCGCAGGCGTAACAGAAAAAAGTACCGTTTTTCTCATCCGCGGAAAATGATGCGATATCTCCGTGACAGAACGGACATTTTCCAAAATATTTTCCGGATACCCGGTCACGATACATTTTTGTATACATGGATGCCAGTTCCGGCATTGTTTTTGGTTTGCTGTACATATTTTTTTCCTCTTTTCGCATTGTATGTTGCCGTATTACAATACAGTCTGTCTTTGCAGTGCCTCTGCCAGAGCGGCGGCTGGGACAGAAAAACATTTAGCACAGGCAAGGAGCATTTTATAATGTGTTTCATTCTGTTTCCAGAGCTCCAAGCCATGATATATGCCACCGCCAAATCCGGTGTATTTTTTCACAGCCTTTTCCAGTTTCTCCTTCCGGTCCATTTCCGACCCCATGGAGGTGTAAAGCCGCAAAAATTCCTCAATGCCTTTCCATTCCCTGTCAGCGCCGATTCCAAGCGTGAAAATCGGTTTAGTGCGCCCGGAGCCGTCCCCGTTTTCTCTGGATTTGTTTTCTCCATCCATTCGGTAAAGTTTTGCAAGCATTTCCGGACCGGAGCTGGATGCGTCGGCAATCACTGGTTCCGTCTTGTTGCTCATGGAGCATACACGCCCTAAAATTTGTTGGAACGTAACCAGTGATGTGACATTTCGGAATAATACAATCCCCGTAACATCCGGCAGATGTACTCCTTCCAGAAGCATATCCACGGAAAGGATGACTGCTTTTTCTGCTTTCTGCATGCCGGCAATGACCTGAGACAGATTTCTTAAATCCGCATACAGAATAAACACTTCATATCCTGCAAAAATTTTTCTCATCCGGTCTTCGTATTCATGCAGTTTGGTTTTGCCGGCAAAATAAACAATCCATTTATTTCGCGGATACATTGCAACGATTCTGGCAAGCGTCTGTTCACATTCTTCATACGCGATCTTTACATTAACATTCCCTTCGTATTCTTCGCGGATCTGTTTCGGATCTTTTTCCGGAAGCATGACGCGGTAGTTAAATTTCGGCATCAGCCCAAGCCGGATTGCTTCAAAGTTGCTGATACCGTTTACGGTCTGATCAAAAATACTGCCTGTATGGACTGATTTCTTATGCCCGTATTCCTTGATGTCGCGTTCCGGAGTGGCTGTCAAGCCGAGGAAACGCGTTCTTGACAACAGGTGCATGCATTCCGCAAGGTTTTTGCCATACCGGTCGCTCCACAGATGATGTGCCTCATCAATTACGACAAGATCATATCCGGACAGTTTTTTTATTCCTTTTTCCTTATCCGTAAAAAAATTGAATGTTACAAAATCGACCGGAATCTTAGAACTGAGCCACTGAAAATCCGTATATTCACTGATGTTTTCCTGTACGGCATATTTTGGGATGACATACAAAATGCTTTTCAGTTCCTGCAGCATGCGTTCCACGATACCCATGAAGACATAGGATTTCCCAGTTCCTACTCCTGAGGTGTACAGGATGCTTCTCGTACCTGAGTGATATGAATCAACAATTTTTTCTACAACCGGCAAGTTGTGTTTGCTGATTTTAATTTTCATAGCTGATCTCCTTTAAAATGCCCGTTGGATGCCCATATGTTCCATAATCTCAAGAGGTGTGCAAATATCTTTTGTTCCGTCAGGGAATGTGCAGATGTAATAAACGTCATGCTCTGTTGAAAAACCCCGTTGTGTTTTAACACCGTGGAAATTCCCGTCTGAATTGGTCCCAATATGCGGATGTCCGATCTGTCCGGAGCGGAACTGTTTCATGGCTTTGTGCTGATTTATAACGCCATCTTCAAACATGATGTCAACATCACATGCACCACGGTATTCCACAATCTTCATACGCAAGCCGTTTTTTGCTGTTCTTACCATGCCGACAGGAGAGGTTGTGACCGGTTTGATTTTCCCGGATAAAAAATCTCTATATGCCACATGTTCTTTAATTTCTCCAGTGGAAAATCTGACATCCATGTCATGCGCGGTCCGATACGCGATGATTTCCATTTCAAGTCCACAGTTAGCCATGCGTATTTCTCCGACTCTGTGATACATGGTTTCCGGATTGATTTCAGGATGTTTGATGCATCCCTGTAAAAATGCACGGTAGCTTCTGTGTTGCACAATAATCCCGTCTGCAAATTCAACATCGATATCTGTTGTCGTCCGATATGCGACAATCGTCATGACCATCCCGTTTAATGCTGTGGATGTTTCATGATAGCGGATCACACACATGGGAAAGATCCTGTGCTGAAAATTATAGTATCGCGTATGTTGTAGGATAAACCCGTTTGAAAATTCAACGTCGATATCCGTAGCTTCCCGATACGCAATAATTTCCATTTGCAAATTTTTGTATGTACCGGTTTCATGCAGTCGCGACTTCATTTTTTTCTCCTTTTTTCTTCAATTACAAATATGAGAAGCCAAGGCATGGCCCAGGCTCCCCATATGTAAGATTGAACGGTTTAATTCCAAATATCTGCTTCCTGATCGCTGTAAAAATCATAGCCGTCACGGAGCCTGTCTTTTTCCAGTTCCCGCAGCAGCTCGTTGTCTTCTTTTGAACGCAGGCCGTATGCCGGAGCATGGTCGTAATCCAGTCCAAGCACTTTTTTGTGGATTGCTGCAACCTCGTCATCGGTATATTCTTCTTTGTCAGAACTTTCGATTTCTCTGATTGCATCAACCACAGACTTTGTCTGTTTTTGTACCTTTAAGCTGTACAGTACTTTGTACTTACTTAACATTGTTTTATCCTCCTTATACTCGGATGCCTCATCATTGTTTCGTGAAAATTATGGCAGTGGATAACCGTAAAAAGAGCCGCCGGATTTCCGGCGGCCCTATAGCAACACTTGTGCGCAAGCTGTTTAATAGATGTGGTTTGCCAAGGCATTGATAGAATTATCCTTGGTGCCCTGTCCGATGGCATTAAATTTCCACTCACTGCCTTCACGATAGATTTCGCCGAAGATCATTGCGGTCTGATTCGGGTAGGAATCAGTTAAATTGTATCTGCACATTTCCTCGTGTCTGTGCTCGTCCACCAGGCGGCAGAAAGCATTTTTGATCATGCCGAAATGCTGGTGGCGCTGGGCTGCCTGGTAAATGTTTACCGTAATGACGAGACGGTCGTACTCCGGCGGCAGTTTGCTCAGATCAATCATAATCTGCTCATCATCACCGTCACCATCTCCGGTCAGATTATCTCCCATGTGTTTGACTGCACCGGATGCGTGCTTCAGATTTCCGAAATATACAACATCCTTATTGGATTCCAGGCGTCCGTTCTTTAATAAAATCACGGAAGCATCACAGTCGATGTTATGGGTACTACCTCCGCCGAACCCGAAAAGCCCGCGCTTCTTTACCTCCGCTGCGTCCCAGCCGAGTCCTACCATGATCTTACTTAATCCCTCACGATCCTTGGACAGGCTTACTCTCTGTCCCTTCTGAAGATTTACTGACATATCTTTTTCCTCCCATCAGTTTCTGTTTTTTATATAGATCCGCAGGATCCTGTTCGGTTCCTGCGGATAACTTTTTCTCTCTTTTTTACTCTACGTCGATGCCGTAACGTCTGCACAGCCCAGCCAGGCCGCCCTGGTATCCGTCACCGATTGCGTGGAACTCCCATTCGCCATCATGACGATACAGCTCCGCCATGACTACCGCAGTCTCAATGGACGCTTCCTCATTCAGGTTATAACGGGTTAATTCTGCTCCGTCATTTTCATCCACAACGCGGCAGTAAGCATTTCTTACCATACCAAAGTTCTGACCGCGGCGCTCTGCATCGTCAATCGTGATCGTAAAGACGATTTTTTCGATATCTGCAGGAACTTTTGACAGGATCACCTTTACCTGCTCATCGTCGCCGTCTCCATCACCGGTGCGGTTATCACCCATATGGATAACAGAACCGGAGGGATGGTCAAGATTGTTATAAAAAACAAAATCCTTGTCCCTTCTGCATTTTCCGTTTGCGGCACACAGGAATGCAGATACATCCAGGTCAAATGCGTAGCCGCCTCCCTCCTGTGCATCCCATCCCAGGCCTACGGTTACTTCCTTTAATGACGGACGCTTCTTTGTCAGGCTGACTTTCTGGCCTTTTGATAAACTAACTGGCATATGTAATCTCCTTTCTATTCTTTCTATACAGACCCATACATAGAGTGGGTCGCACCCGCAGGAACACACTCGGTTCCTGCGGATAACTGTTTTTCCATTGTTGTTTCTTTATACTTCGAGACCGAAATGAGTGCAAAGTGCAGCCAGACCGCCCTGATAGCCGCTTCCGATCGCGTTAAACTTCCACTCGCCGTCATGACGGTAGAGTTCTGCCATGATAACGGCAGTCTCGATGGAGGCATCCTCGCCCAGATCGAAGCGCATCAGCTCCTCACCGTTATCCTCGTTGACGATACGGCAGTAGGCATTGGATACCATGCCGAAATTCTGGCCGCGGGTATCCGCCTGATCGATCGTTACGGTAAAAGCGATTTTTTCGATCTCTGCAGGTACCTTGGAAAGATCTACCTTTACCTGCTCATCGTCGCCGTTACCATCACCGGTACGGTTATCACCCATATGAATGACTGCGCCGGATGCATGCTCCTTGTGGTTGTAGAAAATGAAATCCTTTTCACCGCTGCACTTTCCATTTGCTCCGGTCATAAATACGGATACATCCAGGTCAAAATCATGACCGCCGTCATAGCGGTTAGTATCCCATCCGAGTCCTACAAGGATCTTTTTTAATCCCGGGTTATCTTTGGTCAGATTAATCTTCTGACCCTTTGCTAAACTGATTGGCATCTTTTAAAGCCCTCCTTTGTTCTTTGTACCGTAATTATGGAAGAGTTTCTGCCATTATTGGTTTTTTGCGGACCATACCTTATTTTTTCTGAAGCGCGCGGTATTCCTGTTTGATTGCATCCAGACGTTTTGCGTCCTCAACCCGTTTTGCCCTTGCGTTTTCCTGAATCTGTTTTGTTTCCTCAATGCCGTTTACAATGGTTCTCCAGGTGGTTTCCAGCGTCTCGATCTTAATAGAGCTGCCGGATGCGAGCTGTGTGGTCAGTTTGCTCTGCTCCACGGTATTCTGGGCATTTTTAATCAGCATTTCGTTTGTTTTAGCATCCAGCGCCGCCATGGATTCTGCCTGGATCCGCTGTCTCTTTAACATGATTGCCTGCGCCAGTGCCTGTTTGAATACCGGGAGGGTAATGATGAAGGCTGAGTTGATCTTGCGCACCAGGTTCATATTGGAAAATTCCATGGTCTTGATCATCGGAATGGACTGGATGGCTACGCTTTCCGCTGTCCTTAAATCCTGTGTTCTCTGTTCCAGGAGCATCAGTACCTGATTCAGATTGGAGATTTCAAACTGAATGGACTGGTCGCCGGATGCTTCCATGTCCTTTTTTCTCTGCTCAATATAAGCTTCGATCTCTTTACAGCCCTGCTCTCCTGCCAGAATGTACTTCACCAGTTCGTGGTAATAACCGACATTGGCTTCAAACAGCTGATTGAGTCTGCCATTGGAAGTTTTGATCTCCTCTTCGTACTGCTTCAGCTGCACATAAATCTTGTCCACTTCCCCACCCATGGTGTGATATTTGTCCAAGATCTTGTCGAGTTTCTTTTTGGCATTACCAAACCATTTTTCCAGAAATCCCGGATTGTCCTTGATCTCCTCGATATCAAACTGAGACATAATCTTGGATAACTCTGCAAGCATCTTGCCGGAATCATCAATCTGATTCATGCTCATGCTGTTTAAGACCACATCGGATGCTTTGGAGATCTCTTCGGCTACGGAAGCACCGAATGTCACGACGGATTCCATGTTGTTTACCTCAATGGTGCTGACGATGTCGTCCACCTCTTTGGAGCCGACCAGCGCTTTGGTCATATCCTGTCTGTCGGCCTCGATGTTATATTCCTTAACTTCCGGAAGTTCCGGGGCTGCCGGGGCGATTCCTGCTGCGGTCTGTGCCATGTTTTTTTCTGCTGTCTTACTGAAATCTACTGCCATTTTTAAAGTCCTCCTAAAAATTTTCTAAACCACCCTTTTGTGGCTGTTTGCTGAAATGTTGTAAAATCCGGTATCCGCAGATCATACTGATACGGGCCGGACTGGTATTCCGTGATCTGAAAATCGTTCCAATATCGTTCCACACACCGGTATCCGGTCGGAATGAAAAACAGGATGTCGAATCCGATCAGATGAAGCAGCGCTGCCTCAATGGTGTCCCGAAGCGAAAGCTGTGTTTCTCCGGTGATCAGATAGATACGTTTCGGATTCTTTTTTGTAAAATCAAAATTCTGAATCAGCCGAAGTGTTTCCTTATCCAGACTGAGTGCTGATGCCACAATCGTATATTCTGTCCCGTTCTCCCATGTGCCGCGGATCCATCCGGTATCCAGAAGCTGCTGGGTCTTTTTTAAGATATGGTCCTGTACTTCTTCCCGAAGAAAACCGTATGGGTAATCCGGGCTGTTTTTCACGGACTCTGTTCTGAGTTTCTTATTTTTTAAAAAAGCGGTGACGGGGATCTGCGCGCGTCCGGCTGTATCATCTGACATTTTGGGAATCTGCCGGATTACCTGTGTGTCCGCGGTTGTGAGACGCTGGATCTTTTTCCAATACTCTTCCGTGTTTCCGTCCTTTACACCGGAAATTTTCGCAAGGAAAACCGGCATCCGGACCGTTCCATCTGATGAAAATCCAGGACGGAAACGAAGTTCCTGATCCCAGAGAATCGGGATTTCTTCTTCCATGGACTGCAGGATAACGGCGTCTGCCGTGGCAAACTGTTTTTCCCGGTACATGCCGGTATCCTGATACAGCATGGTATCCAGTTCCTGCTCTGCGTGATACGCAACCGTTCCGATTTTTCCACCTGTTTCTTCCGGGAACCATTCCATGCGTGCGGTATTGGGCAGGTGTACTTTAAAAAGTGCGCCGGATTCCGGCATTCCACCCTCTCCTGCTTCTGGGCGGAAAACAACCATGTCTACTGGAAGCATGGATAAAAGCCGAAAAAAGACCGCTTCTTTTTCATTTACGCTGCCGCCGAAACGATAAAAGGTTGCGACCTGCGGGAAGTGCATGCCTTTCCATAAGCGGTACGCATATGAACGAAGCCAGCAGATCATATAAACACCAAGAGCTGTCAGCCTGCCACCGTTCATTCCGCCAGCAGCCTCTTCTTCCATCGTGTGGCAGAACGCATCCCTCACCATTGTTTCCAACCGGTTGTTTTCCGGAAAACTGAAATTTCCAGCCAGAAGGCGGAATAAGGGACGGCCGGAAAGTGCCGGGTCACGCTTGACTGCAGCAATCGCTGCGGCATCTGGTGTAGGGAGAGATTTATTTACAATAACCAGTCCATGTTTTTCTGACTTTCTGCCAGCAGCCAGCCTATAAAGCGTTTCCTGGTATGCGGCCGGAGAATCCACTCCTTCGATTTCACAGAATGCGTTGTAAAAGATGTTTTCTTCCTGGCCGCGTTCTTTGGCTGGTATAGAAAGATCGTGGAAAATATCTCCTGACATCCATGCGTTTGTGCATGGAGTGGGATACATGGATGACTGTGGTATGACTGTTGACGAAGGAACAGTAATTCTGCGCTTTTTCACAATTTCATCCATGATGGAACGCACTCCGAATTTATCCGGGAACGGTTCTGGGTTGGTCGGGACTATCTCCAGCGTTTCGTCTTCTTTTGCACCGGATGTTTTAAAAAATGCATCACGGTCACGGGAAAGGATTACAACGCTACATCCTGCAAGGCACAATGCCCGCAAAAACAGAAATCCGTAGGTGGAAGGATCTCCCTCGTACAAAACCGCGGAGGCATTCCCATTCTGTTCCATCAAACTTCCAAGGCGGTAATACATCCAGCACATGAATTTCACGAATGTGTTTTTTAATGCACCTGCAGTTTTTCCCTCTTTCTGCAGTTTTGTAAACATTCCGAGCATAGCCTCCGCAAGCCGTTCCTTTTTATTTGCTTTGCATCCCGGCAGCAATTTGCCGATTACACACTGGAAGAATTCCGCATCCATACGAAAGTCTTGTCCGGCCATTTCCGTATAATATTTCAGCTGTTCCGGCGTCGGGTTTGCCAAGCCTCCGGCAATGATGGCTCCGTTTTTCTGTGCTTCCGCACAGTATTCGGTAAGAAAACGGCGGATATCTTCCCCGTACCGGCATACCAGGGCAGGAAGTCTGCCGGAGGTGTTATCTACGGATATGAATTTTGTAAACTCTTCCGGTGTTATTGATGTCATCAGCCTTTTTCTCTCCTTTCTTTCTGATTGTTACGGTGTAATTATGGATAGGAAGCACCCGAAATTGGTTTTTTCTACCGTCTAGCAAAAAAAGAAAGACACGGCCAGGCCGTGCCTTTCGAATATTTCTAATGTTTTCTGATAATCAGTTTGCGTGCTACATCGATCGGAATGACCATAAATGCCAAGATCAGACAGATCATCCAGGAATGGACACTCAGCCGTTCTACACTCAGTACTTCTCCACCGAATGTCACGAACACGAACTGCATCAGGAAGATTGCTCCCATGACAAGCAGGAAGTTTTTATTTCGTCCGATGTGCTCAAACGGGTTGATGTGCTCGGTTCTGGCATTGAAGCCATTGAAGGTAATTGCCATCATAAAGGTTGCAAACAGCGCAGATTTTAAATATGTCACATCCACATCGCCGAACAGATTCCGTACTGCCGGGACAAAAAGGATAGACAGACAGATGCCGGTGATATACAGGGCTCCGATCAGAATCTCCGTCATCATATTTTTGGTGATGATGCTTTCTTTTCTCGGAATCGGGCGGTCTTTCATATACTCTTCCAGCGCAGGCTCGCTTCCGAACGCGATCGCTGCCAGAGTATCCATGGCAAGGTTGATCATGAGCAGCTGGGTAACAGTTAAAATAGTATTTTCTCCAAGCAGAGGTCCGATAAAGCAGGTCAGGACAGCCGCTACGTTAACGGTCAGCTGGAAGATCAGGAACTTACGAATGCTCTTAAACATGGTGCGGCCATAAAGGATTGCTTTCTTAATGGAAGCGAAGTTATCGTCCAGAATGGTGATGTCACCCGCTTCTTTTGCGACTTCCGTGCCGCTTCCCATTGCAAAGCCCACGTCTGCTTTTTTCAGAGCCGGGGAATCGTTGACGCCGTCACCGGTCATGCCAACGACTTCATCCAGTTCCTGCGCCAGTCTGACCAGACGGCTCTTATCTGTCGGCAGAGCTCTGGATACCACGCGCAGATGCGGCAGCAGGGCCTTCATTTCCTCATCGCTCTTCTCAGCCATTTCCGCAGATGTCAGGGCGATATCATCCGGATCCACAAGGAGTCCGGCTTCCTTTGCGATTGCAACAGCCGTTTCTTTTCGGTCTCCGGTTACCATAACAACCTGAATTCCGGCGCGCTGCACTTCGCGGATCGCATCTTTTGCTTCCATACGGACGTTATCACGGATACTGATAACGCACACCAGGGTCAAAGCACCTTCATCAGAATCACCGTTCCGTTTTGCCACGGCAAGCAGGCGCATGGAACGTTCAGCCTGTTCGTTCATATAGGTATCCAGATAACCGCGCTCTTTTAATTCTTTTTCTGTTCCGTTTTCATCCAGATATTTGTCGCAGCGCTCCAGGATCTTTTCCGGCGCGCCCTTGATATAGGTAACAGCCTGTCCGTTGCCACCGATCGTAACACTGGAATATTTCTTTGCGGAATCAAAGGAATTAAATTTAATGACATTTTCCTTATCCGCAAACTCAGTCTGCTTCGCATCAAGCAGGAAGGACATCAGCGCACGGTCCGTGCTGTTTCCGCCAATGACGGCATTATCAGAAATCGTGGCGCTGTTATTGATACCGATGCCGGTGACAATATCTTTTTTCAGAACATCCCCAACTTCTGACAGTTTTTTGAACTGCTTCACATCACCAGTGGCCATTTCCGTAACAGTCAGTTTGCCTTCTGTAATCGTACCGGTCTTATCACTGAAAAGAATGCTTAAGCTGCCTGCTGTTTCCAGGCCGTTGATCTTATGTACCAGAACATTATCTTTGATCATCCGGATGCTCTGGAAGGAAGACAGGATGGATGTTAATGACGGTAAGCCTTCCGGTACCGCGCATACAATGATGGTCACGGAAGTGGAAACGGCTGCGACAATTAAGAACATCCATGCGTGCCAGTTTTCCGGCATGTGTCCGGTCAGTACATTCTGCAGAATGATTGCAATCATAATACCGCAGGCGCCAACATAACCAAACTGGGAAATCTGTTTTGCAAGTTTGGCCAGTTTTACCTGTAACGGAGTCTGCCGGCTCTCCTCCTGCACTTCCAGTGCCAGCTGTCCAAACAGTGTCTGGTCGCCGACAACCTGTACATACATGTGGGCTTCGCCGCCGCACACAACAGTACCGCGGTATGCGTAGTATTTGTTTAACAGGTCTTTGGTGTCAAAAGACTCCCCGTTTTTACGGGGTTCCTTGGTCGCTTCCTCGGTTTCTCCGTTTAAGGCGGCCTGATCCACTTTAATGCTGCCGTCAAGGATGATACCGTCGGCAGGAATTTTATCTCCGGCCTGCAGATATACGATATCTCCAGTCACCACATCGCTGACATGGATTTCCTTCATGCCGCCATCACGCAGTACCTTTGTTTTTTCCTTAGCAAGCTCTGCTTCCTTTAAGGCAGCTGCCTTTTTCTGCTGTTTGTTTTCACTGATGGATGAGACACCGTTGGAAAGAATGATGGCAATGACAATCCCAACCGGTTCATACCAGTCTGCCTCCCCCATGAAAAACATGACAGTTTCCACAGCCAGTGCCACCAAAAGGATCATGATCATCGGTTCCCTGAATCCTTCCATAATCTTTTTCCAGAGAGGCTCCGGCGGAATCTGAGTAAGGGCATTGCTGCCGTTCGTTTTCCGACTTTCTTCCACTTCTTTTTCTGTTAATCCTTTGAGATCTGACATATTGTTTTTTCCTTTCTTATTTTTGATGTAAGAATTATGGATGTGATTTTGCAAAAATTGGTCAGAACAGGAAAATCCCCTTCCGCGAGAGAAGGGGATCCTGTTGAATTGATTATTTCTTTGTCTGTACAACACCGTTTACGGTCCACTGACCCTTTTCATTGACGGTATAGCCGTCCGGGGTTGTGGTTCCCTTATACAGGCGTCCGCGTTTCCCGTCGGAAACTTCCTGGAAGTAATAGCATTCGGATACGCCGTCTCCGTTATCGTCAATCCAGTTCCAACCGGTGAACATACGTCCAAGGGTGTTATCGGATACCGGGTTCAGATAGAATACATCTCCGTTTGCGTCGGTGTACCAGCCGGTGGTCATGACGGAATCCTTTCCGAAATGGAACCAGTCAAACTGAGACTGTCCCTTGGAAGTATCCGCATACGGATTCAGGATTGCGCCCCACTCATCCGTGTAGGTATGGTCAGTGGAGAAGAACCAGCGTCCCACGTTATCGCGGAGCCATGTACCGCCCTTGACTACATAGCCAGGCAGATTCGGTCCGGTTGCGTTTTGGGTTCCACCCGGTGTGGTAGATTTGGTGGAACCGCCACCGCCGCCACCACCACTGTGGGAACCTCCGCCTCCGCCTCCGCCGGAAGTGGTATAGGTGTTATCCACGTACTTGATGTTTAATTTCACGTTGCACTGATCGGCCATGCGTCCGTCCATGGAAGAAGCGGAAATCACAATAGCGCCGGAAGTGATCGCGTTGTTTGTGCTAGTCCAAGCATGCTTTAAAGCTTCCTTGATAAGTGCATGTGCATCACTTGAGAACTTACTGCCCTGTGCCTGTACCACTTTGCCGTTTGTATCCTTATCGGTCGGCAGTACCAGGGTCAGATGTCCGTTCTGATCTACAGATAACAGACCTGCGTCAGAAGTTGTCCACTTGAGGCCGTTCTCATTCGGGTTCGCGGAGTTTAAGACTGCAGACAGATCCGCTGCGGTTGCTCCGGTCACAGTGTAAGTCGGGTAGCTGCGGTTTCCGGTTGCGGTAATGGTTACGTCCATGTTCTTCGTATTCTCGGACATTTCCACATCCTCGTACTGGAAGTTTACGGTTACATTGGCATGGTCTTTGGTTCCCATATCGCTGTTTGCCGCGATTGCTGCTACCTTCTTCTGGCCGCTGAACTGGTGTTTTGCAACGATATCAAGCTGCCACTGTGCGTCCACAACAGGCTGGATGTTTCCTGCGTCATCCACGGTCAGGATACCACTGTCTTCACTCTGCCAGGTTACCTTGTTGCTCTTTCCAGGCTCCACAAACGCTTTCGCATTAATCTTGCGGATATCGTTTCCGCTCCATACATAAGACGGATTGTTGGTTCTGGAAGTCTGGGTCATGATCAGGCTATAGGTTTCCGCAGTCTTATCCACGATGACCTTATCATAGCGGAAGTTTACCGTAATCTGGCATGTATCTGCAGTTGCTCCGGTGGTCGGGTGCTTTGCAGTTACGGTCACGGTTCTGCTGCCGGAATGAGTATCCTCATTGTAATCCTGTGCTTTTGCAATCATATCCGCAATCCAGGTATCCTTATTGACGCTGACGCGGCCGTCTGCATCCACAGTCACAATATCCGGATCGGAAGTTTCCCATACAGGAGTAACATCCAGGCCGCTTTCATCGGAAATGTGTGCTTTCAGCTGAATCTTATCATCTCCGGTCCAATGGGACTTCACACTGTTGGTGCGGGAATCATCTGTGTACACCACGTCAAAGGTTTCCTCGTTGGACTCCAGTACAGATTTATCGTAACGGAAGTTGATGGTTACCTTATAGCTGTCGGATGTGGTCTTGCCATCCACGGATTTGGTTGCGGTTACCACGCCGCTTACGCTGCCGTTTGTCTTGCCGGAGGCAATCACGTTATCCCACAGGCCCTTGATTGGCACCAGATATCCGTCCTTGTCTACCTTACAGTAGTCCTTGATGTCTCCGGAAAGCTCATATACAGCATCGTCCGCTTTGACGCCCTGGCTGGAATATGTGGTGTTGGAAAGCTTTGCGATACCATAGGACCATTTTCTGGTTCCCGGATTGTTAATGCTGTAGTTACCCTGAGTTGCCACAACACCGAGTGTGATCTGGCGATCCTTTACGGAAGCCTTTGCGGTATCGTAAGTATTTTCCGGTGTGGAAGCAGTGATCACATCCGGGGATGCCTCGTATCCTTCCGGCAGCGCGGAAACGGTTGCTGCGTCCATATCAACGCCGTCATAACGGAAGTTCACGGTTACCGGAACCTCGGAAACGGAAGAGCCGTTTGTGGTCTTTGCCTGTACCTTTACGGATACGCTTCCGCTGTTTCCGCTCTTGCGGTTTGTCATGATGTCCTTAATCCACTGTGCTCCCGTCTTGGCGGTAACGCTCTTGGTGTTCTTGTTGTCGGTATCTGACAGGGTAAGGATGGTGGTATTTACACTTCCGTCTTCATTCAGTACGGTAAAGCCTGGGACCTCACTGGTACCGGTTGCTGTTGCGGTTACGGTCTGCGGGTCTGTTCCACTCCATCCGCCTGTTTCACTCACGTCAGTTCCCGCCAGGCTGGTGCGTACGTTCTGGGTATAAACCAGATCAAAGTCCAGGTTCTCCTCGTCGCTGCTCATGGAGCCTGCGGTAAAGGTGACACGGATCGGCACGTAATCTACCTTGCTGTTGTCACGGGTAGAAGTTGCCACCGCATTCAAGGTGACAGTCACACCATTTAAGTTGCCTTTGGAGATCTGATCCTGAATCCACGGAGAGTATGCCATATCAGAAGAATCACTACTCTCTCCATATCCACGGACCGTAATCTGCCCGCTTACCGGATCGATATCAAGCACATCATACGGGTCAAGGTTCGGCTGTGCGGTAATATCGCCATTCTGTAAGGACCAGCGTACCTGGTTGTCGTACGGAGTATGCACACCGTCTGTCGGATCGTAAACCGGGGAAACGGTTGCAGACAGCACCTCGCCGATACCGCCGGAAAGCTTGCTGTTTAAACCGTTGGATACAGAATAGAGATTTCTTGCGGTTACGTCGGTTTTGGAATTACCCTTAAAAGTATAGATCACGCTGTAATCTTTGACATTACTCTTATTGTTGATTTCCACCTTTGCCGGCATGATCTCGGTCTCGTCCACGGTCTTAAAGTTGACGGTTACAAGGCAGGTGTCGGTTGCGGAGTTGTTGTTCGCATCCTTACCGGTTACCTTGATGAACTTCTGCATGGAATAATCCTTCTGCGGAATCTTTTTGTCTTCTTTTGTGTATTTGCTATCCTCGGTATCCGCGAGGTTCTTGATCCACGCGTTATCGCAGGAGGAATCATGCACACCCTTTAAGAAGACTGCAGCATCCTTATAAGCGTTATCGCCAGTTCCGGTTACGGATACCTGGAGAGTGCCGTCATCCTGTTTATCACGGTCACTGTCTACTGCGGATGCCTTTGCTTCTGCGGTCATCTCGCCGCTCTCATCCAGATCATCTTCCTTTACGGCAGTCATGTACCACGCCACATCCTGGTTGCTGAAATAGGACGGGTTGAAGGTAACGCCGAGTGCCGCGGTTGCCTCATCAGCGGAATCCGGACTTTCATTGTTGACCGTGTATTTGACGGTCGGATTTTTGCGGTCGCCGCTTAAAGTACGCACTACGTTGTAAGTGATCTTGTTTCTGGTCAGTGCCGCACCGGTGACGGATACGGAAGTCTGATCATCCACATTAAACTTAATGTCAACGTCAGTGTAGCCGATCGGAGGATTGGTTTTGTCCTCGGAATCATCGACCTGTGCTTTGGCACTGATAACGGAATGATACCAGTACGGAGATTTTGTGGACATATTGTCCTTGTAACCGCCGTCCTTCTGCTTATCCGCAAGCTCTTTTGCCTTATCTGCGATGGCGGAATCGGACAGGTTGAGGGTAAAATACGCTCTCTTTCCGTTGGTCAGTCCGCTTTCCACGGTCATGTTGGAAAGGATGTCGTTTGCTTCATCGTTGCTGGTGGACCAGCTTAAATTGAATTTATCGTTGTCCGCGCCGTTTACCAGGGAATTTAAGAAGAAACGGTCTTCCTGGTTTACATGCTCGGTGCCGTCCGGGTCCACGGTCATGATGACACGGTTCTCCCAGCGATTACCCTTTGCATCGGTAATGATGGAAGCGGAACCGTCTACGTCTTTGTTACCGTTATAAGCGGTTACCATGTACTTGATGGTCGGTTTTTCACGGCTTCCGGTACGCTGCTGGGTTACCTCGAACACGATTTTGGATGGGCTTAACGCAACGGCCTGCGATACCTGCTTATAGATAGCGCCAAGGGTTACGTCAGAATCCGGCATGGTGAAGTAATAGCCGGCGCCTTCGGTGATACCCTCTTTCACGGTATCGTCGGAATATACATAGAACTCGTCGTGCTTATGGTAATTGATGTACGGGTTATTTGCCTGGGTCTTATCCATCTGGAAGTATCCGGTGCCGTCTGACAGGGCCTGGAAAGATACATATACCTTATCGCCCGGTGCAAATGCACCCAGATCCTCGCTGGTCACATGCGGTTTATAGGAACCACTGATGTAAGCACTGATGTTCGCTGCCTTCGTGCCGCTTACGTGCGGGTCTTCGATCGTCAGAAGGAAACCTCTGGTCGGTTTACCCTGTGCATCCGCAGTAAAGTGGTTGATGGTATCAATGTTTCCATTCGGGTCTTCCTCACGGATCTTTAAGATTCCATCCTCCAACTCCTTATAGAAGTACTGTTCACCGCTGGTTACATTATCGCCGGACACGATAGTATAGTAATTGTCGCCCGTATGCCAATAACCGATATGGGCATCCTTTCCGAATTTGCCGTCATCCGCCACGCGGGAGCCGCAGATACCGGTATCGGCCTTTGTCTTGGTATCCGCGAACAGATACGCAAGATCGCCGTCAGCGCCATAGGTAAAGCCTGCGTTGTTGACGCGGGTTCCGATGAATGCTGCGGAATAGTTATTGGTGGAAGTCGGAATCAGTGCGGTTGCGGAGAAACAGGCTACCTTTACATGACCGTAGCAGTAACCGCCGACGATACCGCCGACTGCATAAGAGTTATTGGAGCCGATCTCGCCGTCGTGCACCTCGGTATTGTAAATATCGGAATGGTCGATTGCACCGGCAACGCCGCCGACGTACGCTCCGTTACCGTAAATATGGTTTCCGGAACCGGTATTGGTGCTGACGTAGGTATCGATAATGGAAGTGTTGGCTGCAAAACCGACAATACCACCCACACAGGAGTGGCCATTTAAAAACTCGGAGGTGAAAGTGACTGCTTCATTCGTGTAAGCCGCCACCTTATCCGCCTTACAATCCTCGATGATGGTGTTGCGATCGCCGGACTGCGTAGTGCTAGACTCCGCAAAGCCCACAAGACCGCCGACATAGCCCTTTCCTTTTACGACACCACTGACGGTACAGTTCTTAATGGTAGCATCCACCACATGTCCTGCAAGGATGCCTGCGTAGTCGCTGCCCTCAAGCGTATTGCGGCTGGTGTCGATGGACAGGTTGGTAATGGTTGCGCCGGAGCCAACTTCACCGAAGAAACCGACAGCTTCCTGTTCCTGGATTTCTGCTACCATGGATGATGTAATGCCAAGCGTGGTATTAGCTTTGAAACCAAGGTTCCTGATGTTTGCCCCGTCTTCCGCTGTAATATGGCCATGGAACGCCACGGCATCACCGCCGCTGTTTCTCTGGAAACCTACCGGGATCCAAGAACCGTTCAGATCATAAGTACCATGCTCGATACGGTAGAAAGTATCCTCATTATGCAGGTTCTGTGCAATATTTGCCGCAAAGAAGCGGAGGTCTTCCACGGAATCGATGATGTACGGGCTTTCCTCAGTACCGTTACCGTGCTGATACAGGTCTGCACCTGCTCCGTAGTTATCCGGCCAGAGAGAACCGATTGCGGACAGAGTGGAAACGCCGCGCAGCATGTAAAGATTTAACACGAAGTTGTATGCGTCCTCTGTGTCCGCATGCTCGATCCAGTCCTGGATGATGTCGTTCTTATAGGAACGAATCTCGCCGTCCTCATTTCTGACAACCGCATTTTCCTCAAACCAATCCCAGAACTCATCACTGCCCTCTTCGCCACCGAAGGCAACGTATTCTTTTTCTGCGTCTGAAGCAGTGGCTACGCTGCTTTTTGCGATTGTGGCGTGCCATGCGAGGATTGCAGCTTTTGCATCCTCAGAAGTAAGATCTACATTTCCCTCCTCATCTTTATCGGTAAACAGGGAATCCATCCATGCCCAGAATGCAGAGGTACCGAATACCGGATAATCCGATTTCTTCTGTGTGCTGTCCGCAATCTCAACGTCAGCTATGATCTCTTCCGCATCGGACGGAGTCGCTTCTTCCTCATCTGGAAGAATATCACCATCTGCGATCAGGACATCTTCATCGTCCGGGTCCGCATCGCTTGGTGTTGCTTTTCCGGAGTCTGTCACATCTGCCGCTTCGCTCAGCTCCTTTGCAAAGACCTGAACAGCAGGTGCTGCCGCTGGCGCGGCCATGGACGCACTTAATGCTGCGGCCACGTAACGGCTGATTGCTCTCTTTCTCATAATAAATTCTCCTTTCACAGGCCTTTACCAGCCCGAATCTTTTTGACAGCGTAATTATGGAATTCTTTTTTGTAAAATTGGTAATAAAAAAGTACCGGCAGGATGATTCCTACCGGCACTTACAAGTCAGCTTCCCTGATACATTGCATACATCGGACGGATGCCGATATCACATAAATCATTGTTTTTGGTTGCTTTTACGGATCTCGGCTCAATGGCTCCGGTCTTTAAGTTGACGGTATAAACCATATCGTCTGTTCTGTATTCCGGAGTTCTCAGCCAATAAGAGCCGCAGTATTTTGTGATAATGCTTTCTGCATTATTTTCATTGGAATGATCCACTTTCCAAAGGTAATCTTTCATGGAAAGTGCCTCTTCCAGGGATGGGATGAAAAATCCCGAATAGAGTACCTGTGGGTTGGAACGGGTGTAACGTGAGAATGACTTCGCCGTCACACTGTCAAACAACCCTGTCGCGGAACTTCCGGTGTATTCATTCTTGATTCCGATATTCATGCGTACCAGATTATCTGTATCCGGGTTATTGGCTGTCAGCCATTCATGGATTGCGGAGTATTTATAGTTGTTCGTGCTTCCGAAGAATCTAGTTGACTGTGTGCCATCCGCTTCGTCAAACCCGAGTCCTTCATTGGACGGAATCACGGTGTCACAGAGGAACAGTGCCATGCTCTTGTCCGTAGAGGACTTATCCATATAGTTTTCATCCACGCAGCGGAACAGATAAAGTTTTCCGTTGATTTCACGTGCCTGCAGGTCGCCGACATTCCAGTGTTCCTCTTCCGCTTTCTGGTTTTCACCGGAACGATTCAGGAGGATGACCGGATGTGCTTCATAAGCAGATGCTTTTTCTTTGGAAACGGTTGTGCCATTTGTCAGGATTACTTCCGTATCTGAGTCTCCCTTTGTTAAGTAAATGCCTTCTGGGAAATCAAACTTGTTTTCTGCCTCTTCCCGGTAGTGATCATATTCTTCTTTGGTAAGAATGGAAACCGCATTCCCGTCGATCGAATTTAAGTTCAGACGGTTGGAAAGGCCATCCGCAAAGGCATCATCCAGGAACTGCTGAAGCATTGAGGATGTGTATGCTGCACTGTCGGCTGTTGTATAAGTTCCATACAGGTCGCTTCCGACTCCTTCGGATGCGATGAAGAGCATTTTCCCTGTACCGTTATAATCTGTGTCGATACAGGTAAAAGTATATTTCTTTGTGCCGAAGCCAAGAGAACCGGAATCCCAGGTTACCGCAATCGCATCTCCCAGGTTCTGCGATAACTGGACACTGCATACGTCGCAACGTCCGTCATGGTCCTTATCTTTGTGCCCGGTGGCTGGGACCAGCACGGTCACTTCCTCGCCGCATTTGGTACATCGTACTGTATGGGAGGCTGTCGTTAAACAGTTGCCGCTCAGATCTTCCACGGCTTCCCAGTCATGCGTGCAGGCATTCTGTTCCCACTTACGGTAATAACGCACACGTGAAACGGTATAGGTTACGCCATCCAGTGTAAAGGTATCCACGACCTCATTGGAATATCCAGCGAGCCGGTATGCTGACATGGTGGCGCTGACTTCCGCCGTGGAGGTGTCGTATCCACGTCCGATTACATAGTATTCATGCTGGGAAGAATCATTGGTATGGGAAGCGAAATCATTTAAAATGCGGTTGAAACCCGTATTGTCTTCCACAATAAATTCTTCCTTTTTATTTACGTATGTTTTGTGGTAACGGACTGTCAGCTCATTTGCATCCATGGCACTCAGGACAAAATTCTTCGGGGATGTTTCGTCCGCTTCCCAACGGTTTCCGTCCGAATCCTGGAAAGATGACGGGAAATATACCGGGAAGTCAATACTTGAATTTCCCTTTACAAAAGCCGCATATCCGCTGTACGGATCAAACAGGTCATTGTCATCCTCGTCTACGATCCTGACTGTATATCCGCGCTTATTGTAATCCGATGATGTACCGTCGTTCGGTTTTTCATACTGGGCTGTTTGCGTTTTTCCGTCCGCATCCAGGGTAAAGGAACCAAGGTTTTCGGACGGAATATTCCATCCAGGGATATCCAGTGCCCCAATTTCTACCGTGGAATCTTTCGCTCCCATGCCGAACTGCAGTCCAATATCATTCCAGGAATTCTTTTCACGGTATGCGACAAAGAAATGGTACGGGGTCGTGCCGTAAAAGGCATCCTTCTTTTCCTGTGCCTTTGTTGTCCACTCATCCAGTTTGGTTTCAGATGTTTCTCCTGCCACATAGCGGATCACATACTGCTGGTATGTAGTCTGATCCGTATACTCGATATACGGTGACTGTGTCACGGCGCGGTATGTTACACCGTCTTTTTCAATGGTATCCGGATAGTCAAAACGCAGACGGTCTCCTTTTACGGTAAAACCGCTGACGTTCGGCAGCAGCTGATTTCCATTATCATCCACAAAAAGGGCCAGCCATTCATATCCGTCATATTTCCCGGTGCTCGGATTTTTCTCCGGTCCCGGGAATTTGTTTCTTTTTAAAATCACTTCCACGGTGTTGCCGTCATCGGAAATTACATGATAGTTTCCGGATGTCTGTGCAAATCCATAGCTGTCCGAAGTATTCATATACGGGATCTGATCTCCTACATGCCCGATTCCAGTCGTGATTCCGAGCACGGAGCCGGTGTCTTCCGCCACGTATTTGATCGTGTATTTCCTTTCCGTATTGATCTCTTCCTGCTGTCCGGTCAGTTTGAATTCGATCGTAAAAATATTTGCTGCGCGGTCACTGACCGTAAAGATCTGCGGGCTGTCACCGATAGCGGTCCAGGTTCTCCCCTGGGCATCGTTGTAGACTTTGGCAAAATAATAAGGAAGTTTTTCACCCAATGTCCATGTTCCGGTCACATCGTTCATGACCATAGCATCGTTATCCCCATACGCACGGAACCGGATCGTATACGGAACCTCTTTTTTTACATCCGGCTTTTCCACAATTTTTTTATAATAAAGATAGATTGTGTTGTTGGATTCATTGGAAGAGATTGTGGCACTTTCTGGCAGTTCCCCGGCGGCTTCGTATCCGTCCGGGCAGATCCCGGCAAGGCTTACACTTTCTCCGGTATTTCCAGGAATTGTCTTCGTTTCAATGTCCGCCATTGTGTCGATGTCACGGCACACAACAGTCAGAGAACTGTTTGCGGTTTTCTTGTAACGGAGCGTAAAATTGTTTGCGCCATCCCTGGTTACGGTAATCTCCGCATCATCATCCAGTTCATAACCTTCCACATCGTAAGCAGTCCTTACTGTCACCGGATCATCTCCAACGGTGACGGTGCCGTGGAACACTTTCAATTCTGTCCCGTTTTCATCCACACAGGTCACGGTATATTTCACATCCTCGAAGTCCTCGTCTTCTCCTGTACGGATGAGATAGACCTTGAACATATTTTTACCGGTCCCCACTGTAAAGTGATAGCTGTCTGCATAACGGTATCCGTCAAAGTCCACGGACGGGATAATTTCTTCGTCCTCCTTAGCGGTACCGGTTTCCTTCATCAGGATTTCCCCAGTGTCGCGGTCGATATAGGATACGGTGTAAGAGAATTCTTTCTTGTCCGCATTACTGTCTGTTGCTTTATGGTCGTCATCCGCTTTATTTTTCCGGAACCGGATTACTGCTTCCACACCGTTTTTGTCCACTTTCAGAGCGGAACGGTCCGTGATGCATGTATATCCGTCAAATGTTTTCTTTGGAATGGTGACGGAAGAACCTTTAACAGCGTTTCCGGATACAAGCTCCAGAATATTACCCTCTTCATCTTCATATCGGATCGTATAGGAACAGCTCTCTTCCTTCCGGTTAAAATAAAGCCGGATTACCATGCCGTCTCCGGTTACCGCGAAAGTCGGAGTATTGCCGGCAGCAGCCGTATATCCTTCCACGGAATTTTCTACGGATACTGTTTTTCCTTTTTTTTCACGTCCGGTGACGGCATTTAACGTATGGCCATCCTCGCTATCAATATAAAGGACAGTGTATGCGCATTCACTGCTTTCATCCGTGTTTCCGTTGTCTTTGTCACCATGATCCGGCTGCCCTGCTGATTTTTTATAGATCATCAGGAATGTAGCACCATCCTGTGTGACTTTCTGTGATCCGAGCTGGCCTTCGATGAACTCATATCCGTCAAACTGACGGGTGGCTACGGTAATGAAGGAATTGCGGACCGTTTCCCCTTCCGTGGTGGCCAGAAGGTTACCTTCTGTATCCACATAACGTACCACATAGGAATAATATACAGTTTTTGAAGAGGACCCGCCGCCGGAACTGCTTCCGCCGCCACCGCCACCTCCACCGCCGGAGCTGCGCTTAACTGTTGCTGTCTGACCGGTTGCACTTCCGCCGGGTGATTTTGTGATGATGCCCTTTCCGGATACATATACTGCTTTCCCGTTTTCCATCCACTGTCCGTCGGCGTTTACAACGAAGCCGTCCGGAGTCGTGGTATTCGCATACATCTTTCCCTCCGCATCGAACAGATAGCAGTATCCATCAATCCACTGCCATTTTGATACCAGGGCACCTCCGAACGTGCCATCATGGACGGTATTAAAAAAATACCAGATGCCGTTAATCTGTTTCCAGCCGGAAAAGATCATTCCGTCATCATTAATATAGTATTTTTTCTTATCCGCAGGATCCGTGAACCATCCGCCCGGCTGTTTGGTACCGTCATCACGGACGTAGGACCACTGATTTTGCGGGGTTGAGACCCATGTACCTGCAAAAGATGTCATACACTGACTGGCGGCCAGCGCCAGCACCAGCGGTTTCACCATCTTTTTCTTTCTGATTCGCATTTTCCTTTCTCCTTTCTGTGATTTTTTTAATTATGTGTGCGGAACGCACATTTTTGGTTTAGCCAAGAAACCCAGCTTCCATAAAGAATGCGTGGAGCAGGTTCACAAAGACCTGCCTGAGCCCTGGATGAAGCATGGTCAAAAGCCCGATGGCTGCCAGAATACAGCACAGGGCCGTCCGCAGGATTCCGAGCACCGTCAGTATGGTCACGATCGGTCTTCGTTCCACAACCAGTTCTTCTTCCTGTTTCTTTTCATAACGGTCTTTTAAGCTCAGTCCGCTTTTTTGCAGCGCGGAACTAATCTGTTTTTGTGCCATCGGCAATTCCTCCTTTGATTTCTTGATATTTTTTGCACATCACATACAGGCGTTTATTTTTATCGCTTCCGGTACAGGTGGACAGCACCAGGAGTTTATCATCCCAGGTGAAATCTTCTCGGATCGCCCCGTTTTCCGTAATGTAAGTTTTCAGCTGATCAAATTCTTCCTGTGTGTACGGAATGGTACACTTCATCAGATCCAGATTCCGAACGGAACCATCATACACAGCACATACCTGGTAAATCTCCATGCCGTCCTTTGTGGTATACCGGACATTTTCATGGGAATTTGCGTATTCCGGGTCACGGTAGCGTTTTAAGCTTCCGAACATGGTACCGTTTTTCATGTTGTGTCCGTGCAGCAAAGTAACCGGCCCATTCTCATAACAGGCAGCGTCCACATAAATGCTGCCATAAACGGATCTGGTACCGTCAAAATCACGGGTCAGATAATATCCCGGTTCATCCGAGTGCATGACCGGATAGGAAACGGCGGTGTCCGGAATCTGTAAATAAGCAGCAACATCCGGATTTACCCGCTGCAGACCTGCGATGTCTACAAGGTTTTCTGTATCAACAGAATACTGTACCTCATCGGACGATATCGGAACCGTGTAGGTATATTCTGCAATGACGGAATCCGCGTGTTTTAGCCCTTTGTCCGCTTTGGTATATCGCAACATTCCAAATGTCAGGCCAGCCGCAGAGACCACGATCAGTGCAATGGAAGCTGCGGATAACAAAATTCGGTATTTTTTCTGCAAAACTCTTTTCTCCTTTATCCACCAAAAAAGACCGCACCTGCCAGGACAGATACGGTCAATACAGGTTTCCCTGCAATTATGGAAATTTTTCTTTTGCAATTTGCCTATGTTTTGTCATTAGAACTCCACGTTGCTGAAGCGGTCAATCGCACTGCGGGCTCCCTCCATGCCGGACTGCGGCGGCGCAGCCGGTTTTGTGGCTGTATGTCCCACAACGGTACTTTTTCTGGAACTGGATGAATTTCTTTTTGCGACAGAAGCAATACCGTTCTTCACAGTCGTGATCGTAGCGCCTTTCGCGAGGGTGCTTTCCTTATCATACGCCATGGACGCGGTCTGTGCGGCAATCTGTTTTGCTTTTTCCGCCTGTTCCTCTGGTGTTGGCGGTTTGGTTTCCGGACGGGTTTCCCGACCGACGATTGGTTTTGCCCCCGGACGTTTTTCCTGCTCCGCTTTCTTCACGGCAGCTTCCTGCTTTGCTTTCAGTTTCCGTTCTTTGTCTGCTACGTTTTCCGGTCTGGTGTTACACTGATCAAATTGATACAGACCCACTCCACTTCCCAGATCTCCTAATAATTTTGCCTTTGGGTGTTCAAAGGTGAAGTATTTTTCATCATAGAACGGATCCTCACCTTTAATTACCACGATGCAACAGCCCTTTTCCAGTCTTCTGATCTCATCCACAGTAAGCAGTTCTCGCTTGGTATACTTTATGGAATGGGAATCTGAACCGCCCTTGCCGCTCTTGGTATGGGAACTATCACGGACGCGGATCGTCTGCTGCCCAAGTTTCTTACTCAGGTCCTCCATGGAGGATAACTCGTTACCGCCGAGATAAACCAGTGTATCGCAGGCACCCATCAGGGTCTCCCAGTCATCCTCGTAGAGGTTTTTAATCTGGCCGACTGCCTGAATGAAGATCATAACGGAAAGGCCATATTTTCTCATGGTGGTAAGTTTTACCTGGAAGTCCGGGATTACGCCGATGTTGGCAAACTCATCCAGGATGAAACGCACATCGTATTTCAGTCTCAGACCTTCACAGTCTGCTGCGGCATGGCTGTACAGGGAATCGAACATTTGACTGTACATCATGTTAACCAGGAACGCATAAGGGTTATTACCCTGAGGCACGATGATATAAGTGATCGTTTTTTTGTCGCCAAGGCCGGACAAATCCATTTCATCCTTACATGTCAAGTCCTCCACGGCACTGACATTGAACGGCGCCAGTCTTACGGCTGCCGTGATCAGGATGGACTGCGCGGTTTTTTCGGAAGCCTGTTTGAAGATATCATACTGTTTCAGACAAATGTCATTCTTATTATAAGCACGTACCTCGTCAAAAATCTTATCCAGCTGGGAGGAAGTTGCCTGTGGGTCTGTTTTTGCCTGGCGCAGCAGTTTTGATACCATGGCAAAATTCTGCTTGTCTTTTTTCTGATAACGGATCAGGTAAAAGATGATCGCCTGTAAAAGCGCCGTCTCTGCTTTTTCCCAGAACGGATCCCCGCTCTTTCCTTTTCCCTCCGTGTTCTTAATCAGACAGGAAATCAGGGTCAGAACATCCTCTTCGCCGCGCAGATATTCAAACGGGTTATAGCAATTGGAATGCGGCATGTCGCACAGGTTGAAAACCTTGATCTCATATCCGGCATCTTCAAACATCCTTCCCGTGGTTGCCATCAGTTCTCCGGAAGGGTCCGTAATGACATAAGAACCATACATCTGCATCAGGTTCGGACGTACAATGTTTAATGATTTACCGGAGCCGGGGCCGCCGATGATCATGGAGTTGTTATTCAGTCCGGTCTGTCGGGTGTTCATGGTCACAAAACAATTCTTGGAGTAGATGGTATTCTCATCTCCATCAGCAATCGGTTTCCCATAAGGGGCATTAAACTTTCGGTTAAACATTTTGATGGAACGCGGATTTTGCCACTTTGCCGTACCACACTGTTCTCCATCTTTGTAATGTGCGTTTAGGACTTTATGGTCGCGTGCCACCTGCGCAAGGATCACGATAACGATCAACCCAAGTCCAAACACACTGAAAAAAGTTTTGTTAAATGCCAAGGCAAACGGATTTTCCGACAAAGTCGGAATAACATAAACCATGGCAAGGAACATACTGGTCTGTCCGGTGGCATCCATGTAGTACGCGGTCCTCGCACACAGATATGTAAAGAAAATGAATCCGATACCGATCATGATGTACTGCAATTTGCGGTCGGATTCCTCTTTTTTTACGTTAAGATGTACTGCCAAACAGTTTCCTCCTTTCAGAAAACGGCCGGTTTTTATGCCGGCCGCTTAATATTTCGTTATTCCAGATATCCGCAGAATTTTTCATCCAATGTTGCCGGCATACCTTTCATGCATACCAGGCACATATCGTCCGGGATCTGGCAGATTCCCTCCTGCAAAACCAGCTTCGGCGCAGACTCATGGGCTGTCCTTGCGTTTTCCTCTTCAGGGTCAGATGACTGCGATTCTGTTCCTGTAATGGTGGCGCTGCCAAGTTTGTTTTTAATCCAGTTCCTAGTATTCTCATCGGCTGCCTGACATGATCCGCCCATATATACAACTGCTTCGCACGAAGCCAGGATCGTTTCTGTCTGCTTGTGATACAGACGTTTGATCTGCTCGACGCTCTGCGCCGCCATGACTACAGAAATCCAGGCCGTCCCACAGGCAAGACGGCTGCTCAGTTCAGGGACATAGCCGATATTGGGGAACTCATCCAAAAGCAAAGTCACATGTTCCTTCAGTTCACCTTCATCATATTCAAATGCCGCATGGTAGACCAGCGTATTGAACAACTGCGCGATAAGCATCGGGATCAGGACTTTCTGTTTTTCAGCTGCGTGGAATCCCGTCAGGAATAACGCTGTTTTCGCATCACCAAGTTCATCTAATGCGATGGTGTCGCAATAGCTGATATCTTCTAACGGTTTCCCGTTGAAGGCAGCCAAGCGTTCTGCTGCGGATGCACATACAGCTTTTGCGGTTTTCTCAGGCACAAGCCGGAACACATCATAGCTTAAAACGGCTGGGTCATTTGGTTTCCTTTTGCGCGCTTCCTCAAACAAGGCATCAAATTCCCCTCCGCGCTCTGCTGCAATGGAAACCAGACGGTGCGCTTCATGCAGTGTACACTTTTCGCCTTGACGACGGCGCACCAGAAAGGCAAATACAGCATTAAATAAGGCTGTTTCGCTCTTTTCCCAAAACGGGTCGTTTACCCTGTTTCCCGGTTCCGTATTCTCAAGCAGACAACGGGTCAGATTCAGTGTATCTTCCGCATCTACGCTATACAGAAGTGGATTGTAGCCGTCAGAGGCCGCTGGATTTGCAAAATCCAGAACACGGATTGCATAGCCCTTTTGTCTAAGAGCTGCGCGGCTGCGTTTTAACAGTTCTCCGCTTGGATCCGCTACAACGTATGATCCGGAAGCATGCATCAGGTTCGGCAGTATGACGCAGGAGGTTTTTCCAGAAGCTGTGCTTCCAAGAACCAAAATATCGCTTCTACGTCTTGCCATGCTGTCATTCCATGAAAGGAAAATGTTTTTTGATACGAGCAGGTTATCTTCTCCCTGTGCATAGTCTTCTCCAAACGGGGAATTGTGGGTGCGGTTAAATTCTTTGATTTCATCTTCCGTCCAGCAGAGAGCTTCTGCGGACTGGCATACTTTTTCAATTTCTTTTTTCATGATTCCTTTTGCGGGAGATATGATTATCTCCCTCTCCTCCTTTTCTTTTAACTCACCGGCCCAAAAGACGGTACCGGCCAGTAACGCAGAACCGCCTTTCCGGTAATATTCTCTTCGTATACGATCTTGTTTTCCCAGTATCTTGCATCAAACGAATCATTCCGGTTATCGCCCATCATGAAATATCCGCCGTCTGGGACAGTAATGGAAAAGGTCTCATCTTTTCTCATTGTCTCCTTCAGGTATGGTTCCTCAAGTGGGGTGCCGTTTATGGATATGTTTCCGCCTTGAATGGTTACGGTATCGCCCGGCAGGCCGATGATCCGTTTAATCAGGTAATAGCCGCCGCCGTCCGGATCCGGGAAGATCACGATATCGCCGCGGTTATAATGTCTTATAAAACGCAGACCGATCACCCGGTCGCCGGTCATGATTGTGTTTTCCATGGAGCCGGACGGGATATAGGCATTGATCAGGACGTAATTCATCAGGAATGTCGTGACCAGGAAAATCAGCAGCATAAAACGAAGTGATTTGAAATTTTTTGAAAACATAAAAGATTCCTCCCTGTATGGTTCTCAGGGAGGCGACGCTTCCCTGTATGCCGGTTTGAGTTTCTATGTTTCTATACAGACCCGCGCATAAGGCGGGTCTACCAATCGACTACGAAAACTGTCGGTGGATGCTTTAGCGCTCCTCCTCCATCTCGTGGTCGTTGATTACTGCGGTAATGGTCTGTTCTTTCTCCAGATCAATCAGGATATCCTTCGGCCCGGCTTCCTCCAGCTCATATTTGATCTGTCTGGTTTCTTCCACGCTTTCCTCAATTTCCTGAATGAAAGCAATTTTGACGGAACGGTCTTCTGCGGCAAGTGCGATCATAACTGGGTCTTTATCTGCTTCTTCCAGCATGGCCTGCAGGGCTACCGGATCTTCCAGGGTGGCGTAGCCAAGCGCACGCATACAGAATGCATGGATGAATTCCGAATCCCGCATATCCGCAAGATCCACGGTATTCACATCCCTCTTGCCGAACAGGGATTCCATGTTGTCGCTGCGGTCGGATTTTAAACGCATCTCCAGGTCGGAATTGCCGGACTGGATCGCATGCCAGATGCTGTTATCCAGTCGTACCTGGTTATCTTTTGCCTGTGCTTTTTGTTCCAGATCCATGTTGTCCAGACGGAATTCCATGTGTTCCACAAGCTCGCGTTTGTACATTTCG
Source organism: Pilosibacter fragilis (assembly GCF_032490495.1). NCBI lineage: Bacteria > Bacillati > Bacillota > Clostridia > Eubacteriales > Clostridiaceae > Pilosibacter > Pilosibacter fragilis. The sequence goes on from NZ_JAVYJB010000001.1 coordinate 133,635, forward strand.
ATCCGTTTCTCTGCATCCAGAACCGGGACTTCCTGTTTAAAGTTTTCAGGTTTCCCTGCTTCGCGGTTTTTTGTAAGATCATCAACCAGATGAATTTTTCCGTATCCGCGGAGAATCTCATAAAGCCGGTCATCCCACCCCTGGTCCATGCGAGAGATCAGTTCCTCCTGTTTGCCGATGTGCAGATGGATTCCTTTTGAGTCGGAAGTGACATAGTGGTCCGGCGCATATGCGTCGTATACCACGCAGGACGCATGGGTATCCCCAAGCTTTGCAATGACATTTTCTATCTGTTTACCCCAGCTCTCGTCCCGTTCTATAATATTGGCACGTGCACTGGCGGAAAGGATTAAAGTCGCATACTTTAATTCACTCATTACCTTGTCTGCATTGGCGGTTTCAAAATACAGCCTGCAGTTGTTGTTTTCCAGCGGAACACTGCAATACGGCACCCGCAGGTCCCCGCGCTTTTCCATATACTCCAGTTTTTCCTGTTCCATGTCCACGGATGAAATACTGATGTTCTGCTCATTGCACCGGATGGCAAATGCCTTTGCATCCGTACGCATAATGGATTCCCGGGTGTTGAGTTTTTCCACGATTTCCCGGGCAAGTTCCTTATCCCTGGCGTCGATTACAAAATGACAAAGATTGGTCAAATGTCCATTCCGGTTGATACACTCTTCCGTCTGGACACGGCTAACCCGGTTGCGGTCAAGCTCTGCGATCACGCGGTCTTTCATGTAAGCACCGCAGGTGATCACCATACCGACGTTACGCTCCAGAATGTCTTTGTTGATATGTCCGTCTTCCCCACGGGAGCGTTCCACAAAACTTAAACCACCAACATCTTCCAGCCGATCCTCAAATTTTACATCGTCATAGGACACACTGTATTTGCTCATGGCGTCATCCGCCATTTCAAACATGAGCTGTAATGTGCCCATCAGATACATGCCGACGTCTTTCATCGAAGCTTCCTTAGCCATAAAATGTTTACCTCCTTATTTTTTCTCGTGGTAATTATGGAAAGGGAAGGCATGGTTCCCGCGGATACGGTTTAAGCAACAATTTAGGTTGCGCCCGGTATCTGCCATATATATAGGGCAGATTAAAATATGGCATTTTTTGTTATCCGCAGAAATCCACTTGCAGATTTTCAGGACCATAATTATAATGAAAATAGATATCCGCAGAAACGAAGTGAAAATTTCAGTTCGGCTTTATCCGCAAAAAAAATGAAACCGCTGATGTTTTTCAATGGGAGGAAAATATATATGGAAGATAAAAGAAAAATTGCTGCCAAATCCGGACAGCTGCGTTATTATACAGAAAGAAAATATGAGGAGAGCCCGATCTTAAAGTCTATGGACCCATACCGTCAGGATCTGCCGATCGGTTATGCAAAAAACTGCACGCGCAGAATGGATGTGCGTGAAAGCACCAAGGACTGTAAGGATGATCTCGGTTTTGGTATCATTCATGCCAGATATCTGGATATGCCTGCTGTCATGGACGGTGTGGATCATTACAATGCTTTCGCACTTCTTGATCTGATGGCAAACGTCTATGATGAGAATGACGCAAAGGCTCCGCAGAACAGTACGGTTCTTGATGCACTTGCGTATCTGGAGACCAGACCTGGTTATACCGTGGAAATGCTGCGCCGTTTTTATCCGAGCAACGCAAACTGGATGGACAGCCAGAGCGGCGAGGGGCCGAACAACAACCGCATCCTTGATCCGGTACAGCATTCCGTTATGATGAAACACCTGCAGGAACGTCCGGAAGTAAGACAATCCATCCTTTGCGGCTCCCGTCATCATCAGTATTATAAAGATTACGAAAAAGATACGACATCCCAGGGATATGAACCGGCGTTTGATGAATAATTATATGTAAATGACCTACCTTATGTGTGGGTCTGTATAGAAACTTTGACAGAATTAATCGCCACATGCTTGTGACTTCAGTCGCGAGAGATGGTTTCATGAGTAATTTAGTGTAAAACCAATTTTCTCTGTTTTTGTTCCATAATTACTGTGTCGATGAGGATGGCTCCGATACACTGTCCTTGGACAATTGCATTACAAGTATAAAAATCAGAAACGAAAAGGAGACACAAGTTATGAATGGAACAGTAAAGTGGTTTGACACCCGCAAGGGATACGGATTTATCGTTGGTGATGACGGACAGGATTATTTTGTCCATTACAGTCAGATCCAGGCAGATGGCTACAAGACCCTGCACACTGATGAGCGTGTAAGCTTTACCGCTGGCAGCGATGCTTCCGGTCGTCCGGTTGCTACCTGTGTATCCGCAATCTAATCACAAAAAGATCCGGAACACCCGCCCTGTTATCAGGGCGGGTCTTTTGGTATCGAGAGGAGAATGTTTATGACAAACGAAGAGCTTATGCAGTTGTTTTTAAAACAGCAGGCAGAAGAACTGGCTGAGATCAGACAGATCCAAAAAATTGCCGAGGGCGTCCTGGATGAATATCACATCACCATCCCGATCAAGGATATTGGTTCTGTTGTTGCAACGCTTGGTGGAAAAATTGAAGAGGCAAAAGACGCCTTTGATCATGGCGTCATCAAAACCGGAGACCACTCTTTTATCCTGAGCCTCTGGCAGTACAAAGTTCCCACTGATGATCCAGTCGCTTATTATAACTATGCAGCCACTAAGCTGCTGGGGCTGTTATTTATCGGTATGGGATTCCAAACGGATGAGGACTTGTGGCAGAGGCAACCGCTTGGACAAATTATCCATTTTCATGACCTTGGTCCTGGAAGTGATCCGGAGTGCCGGGCGCAGGCCTTTGCCAGGGCATTCATGATGCCGCGCAAACAGTTTCTGGACTTTGTGAAGAAGTCCAAAAATCAGAAAAAGCACCGGCTTAACGGTATGTTCAAGATTGATCGCGGCTGCAAATATTTTCATGTACCGCAGATTTGCATTGAGCAACGATACGGTATTGACCGGATTGCAGAACCAAAACAAAGATCGCCAAAATAACCATGCATAGAATTTGGCACAAGAAAAGCTTCCCCCGCAAATCGAGGAAGCTTTTTCTTGCTGCGATGTTTATTGTAAATCTCGACGGATTTTTCGTACAATCATGGAAATTCTGACAGTGTACAACACAGCTGTTATGGCATCTCCTGCTAACGCAAAGCCAACTGCCTCCATAGCCGATTTCCACAAAACGAATGGTGTGCCACTATACCGGTCCCATACAAAACTAATGGCAATCCATAACAATGCCAGCGTGCACTCCGGCGACAGATATTTATGCATTTTTGTTTCGCCATTTGGGAATGTGAATATATCCATAATTTCCAGCAAATGAGCGTTGATATGCGGTATCGGGATACCGTGCGAACTTCTCAGGCCAAAACTAAAAGTAAAGAAGGCGACGCTATGGCTTCGACGATATTCCCCATAATTATTCGGTTCCGTAATACGCTCCGGCGCATAAAATACACGGTACAGCAGATCATACAGTTCCTCTTCCGTTTCTTTACGAATGGAGATTTGCCGCCCGTCCTGCAGAGTTGCGGCTACTACATAGTATTCTGGAAATGTTACACCAAATGCAACACACTGAGATTCGTTCTGCTTTTCTGCATAGTACAGAGTACCACTCACACAACCGGGAAAATGCTCCGCCTGTTCTTTTGGGATCGGGGATGAACCGATTTCCATTCCTTTCTGTACCAGCGGTATGGTCTGAAACATGTTTTCGAATGTACTTTTAGTCATGTCAGAGCGCCCCTTCCTACTCTTTGATTTCATCCGGGATTATTTTCCGGTAAATGTCCGGTCGTTTCCCAAGCAGTTTTTTCACATCTTTCTTTTCCATGGTCACCAGCTCATCACTCCGCCCCATGATACTTAGGATCTTAAAGAAATAACCTGCCGGCATCCGATAATAAAATACTTTCATCTTCCCGTCGCGGATATCCTTCTCTTCTGCCAGATACTGTTCCGCTTTCTCTGTGTCATACAGAATATCATTCATAATAACACTGATTTTCGGTACGTGGGTGTTTAAATAGTAACGCTCCTTCTGCTGCTTGGAAGCAAAGCGGTTGAACCATGCTGTAAAACGCTTCGGATGATGTTCAAACATATAGGCGATCCATTCATCGGAGAGTACAGGCTTTCCCTTGACTTCTGTAAACATTTTCGGGACCTTTTCCGGCTCCTGTGCGTATCTCTCTTCGGCCTCTTCTTTCTGGCCACTTTCGTCTTTGGTGTCTGTCTGGTCCAAAGTGTCCTGGGCCGATTTTATCGTTTCGGATGCGGCGGTCTCTTCTTTGGAAATTTCCTGTTTCCCGTTATCGTTTCTATACGTTTCGTTGTGTTTGGTTGGAACTTCATGCTCCGTCACACTCGAATTTTTGGGCTGCTTTGATTCTGCTTCTTCCGCTGGCACATTCCTACCAGGCTTCTCCTCGTTTTCCCTTGAGTCTTCTTTAGCGGCACCCTCTTCTTTCTTCGGTTTGGTTTTCTGAACATCCTTTTTCTGAAGCCCTACTCCCCCATTGGTTTTGACGCTATCCACATCGTCAGGTTTCCCATCTTCGCCTGTTTGTTTTGGGCGGAACTCTTGAAGCTCCTCGGGGTCTGTATCCAGATTTACTTCCGGTACTTCTTTTTCCTGTTCCGGTTCATCGGCTTTATCAGGTTGTAAGGTTTCTTCTTCTGTTTCCTTTTCTTCCTCTTTCTGTTCTCCTGCGGCGCCCTGGAACGCTTTCTTTACTCGCGACGCTACATGTGCAAAAAAGCTCTGCTTGTTATCCGCAGGCATTTTCTCTAGCTGTCCCTCTTTTTCTTTTTCAGATTCTTCTGAAAGAATGCCGGGTGCATTTGGTCTTCCCGTTTCCTGATTACCGGATGTGTCAGGAGTGTCATCTTCCCAGAACTGTACCATGCAGGTTCCAAGTTTTTCGTAACCGCAGTACGGACAACGATATGATACTGCTTCTCCGTGGTAACGGTAAATACCCCACATAAATTCGTGCAGGCCTTCTTCTCTGGCCATTTCGGCGCCGCAGATCTCACATAATTTTTTTTCAGTTTCTATGATGGTTTCCTCCCTTCTGATCTCTATTTTTTAGTTTCTAATTTCGAGTTTCGAGTCTCTATACAGACCCGCACATAAGGCGGGTCGCACCGTGCAGGTCCCAAGTTTTTCGTAACCACGTTTCTATACAGACCCATGTTTAAGGCGGATCTTCCTTACCCACCACATGTGCCGGATCATAATAGTTTCTATACAGCCCCACGCACAAGGTGGGTCCCTCACTATCTGGTGTTTTCTGATAAACCTATCAGGTTTCTATACAGACCCACGCCTAAGGTGGGTCTACCGGCTTGCCGCATCTCTTCCAGAGACTGCGTTTCTATACAGACCCACGTCTAAGGTGGGTCTTTGGTAAGGTGATGATCCATCCGCAACCAGTAAAACTAGAGTCTGGGCGATTGGAATATAAGTATAGTGAAACCGTTTCTCATGACTGAAGTCACGAGCTCCCAGTATCCGGGTGAACTGCCCGCCACTTAGGCTTATGCCTTGAAGTGTGGGCTTCGGCTCCGAAGAACCTCTGTTTTTCTCGCCTACGAGGAGTCAAGTTTACTTTCCCGAATCTTCCGCTGTATAACCGATGGACTGATTGAAGTCGTCCATGAACTCATAAAACATCTGCTTCGTTTTGTCGTGTGCAGCAGGCGCCTCAACAGAATCAACGCCTTTCTGCATTTCTTCCATCGTATCAATATCCGCCAAGGTATCCGGATCATCCTTGTAAATATCACGCAGATACTCGAAGTATCTATGCCGTCCGTTTTCCTCTCCCTTGAAGCTGCGCAGGACAAATACCTGCTGGCGATTCAACTGTTTTCTCATCTTCTTTGTCATTTTTTTCTTCTCCTTTCTATGCTACCTACCGCAGGTTAATCTGCAGTCTGTATTTCGGGTTTTTCATTTTTTTGAGTGCCTTCGCTTCGATCTGGCGGACGCGCTCACGGGTGACGTGCATGATCAATCCGACTTCTTCCAGCGTCAGTGGTTTGGAACCATCCAGACCAAATCGGTAATTCACTACCTTTCGCTCCCGATCAGTCAGGCAAGAATCCATGCAATCCATGATTGTTTCGTGGATATTGGCACGAATTGCTGCTTCTTCTGGAGAAATACCGACAGAATCTGGAACAAAATCTCCAAGAGTGCTGTCCGAATCTCCATCATCATTACCGATTGGAGTATCAAGAGAAACAGTATCCTGCCGATACGCCATAAGTTCCAATACTCTTTCCCTGGTAAATCCGGTATATTCACAGATAAACTGCATCTCTGCCTCTGCACCGAGCATCTGCTGTTTTGCCTGCGCTTCCGCCTTTCTTAATCGGCTAAGGCTTTCATGCAAATGTACCGGGATGCGGATTGTCCGGCTCTGATCGGCAATCGCCCTTGTGATCTTCTGACGGATCCACCAGGTTGCATAGGTTGTAAACCGATAACCCTTCGTATAATCAAATCGTTCTGCTGCCATCATCAGACCCATGGCTCCTTCCTGGGCAATATCATCCTGAGTCAGGCCGGTACTGGTAAAATGATGTGCAATCTTTAATACGTAACGCATGTTATGTTCAATTAATTTGGTCTTGCCGAGTTTCCGTTCCTCTTCATTTTTTCCATCTTTTGCAAGCTTCGCCCAGTACAGTTCCTCTTCTACCGAAAGAATCGGAATACTGCGGATCATACGTGTGTAATAATCATTGATTTCAATTTTGCCGTCATCCATGAGTTCTCTATCCGGCTCGCGTTCCAGTTCCTTATCCAGTTCCGCTTCGGTGTCCGGATCAAATTCTGTATCTGTTTGTAATTCCTGAAAAGCCTGTTCTTCCCGGTCTTTGTTTTCTGCCTGGAAAACGGTGTTTGCACATTCCTGCCAAATGCTTTTATTCTTCAACATCTATCTCATTCCTTTTTCTGCTCGTCTTATTGCTGCACCAATTATGGAATTTTTTCCCCGTCTTTCGGTATGAATAGGTCATCGATGCACGACATTTTTCGGCTAACCGCAATACGCGGTTGAAAATCGGCCACATGGAATAAAAAACGGCCACAGATATTTCTGCGACCGTTGTATGAAAACATCATCATTTTTTTGTCAAGTTCTTTTGTCAGACACTGTTTCTTTGTCTGTAATGTGGACAACTCTTGCAGATATCCTTGTTGTGTTTCTTATACAGACACTTCATTTCTCCGTTGTAAATGCAGCGGTTCCGTACTTTCCTTGTGATCAGGAAAGCAATAAATGCTGCTGCCAGGATCACCGGAATGGATGTAATGACCGGATGTTCCTCAAACGCTGCAGCTGCTGCCTGGTACGCTGCCGTAATGAAACCGACAACCGCATCTTTGACCCGTTCAAACAGACTTTTTGACTGGGCCGTGCCATCCCCCTTTTCATAGGAAACCGTCACGGACATCGTATAGATAGTCTGTTCCTCGTCCGGGATTTTTTCTTCATATAAGCAACTCCATGTTTTTCCGGAAATGGATGGGAGCGTCACAGTGCCACTATAAACTGCATCAATGTCCCTGACCAGTTTGCTTCCATACGCAGTTGCGGTACTGGTATCGCTTTCTCCTTCAACCGGTTGCAGGTCGATGGAGCTGATCCGGTATGCAGACGGATCCAGATGCAGGATGGCAAGAAGATCGTCCTTATAGTCCATCAGATCAGAATCCTTTGGAATTTCTTTTCCGTTTAACACCAGGATATCCGCATCGTAGCCGTGGATCGTGATATCGAACTGGAACGTGTCATCCCAATACTCTTTTTTGACTGTCTGGCTCACAAGATTCAGAGGTGCCTTTACGGTCTGGCCTGTGTCCGTGTCCTGGAATTCGATTTCTTTTTTGTCCTGAATCTGTACACCTGCCTCAACACCTTTATAGGACACTGTGGTTTCCTTGTATTCCGACCGTTCTTTTGTAGTCTGCATATTCAGCGTTTTGGATTGCAACACATAGTTAAGTCCATCTTCTCCGGTCACTTCCTGTTCCGGCATATGTTCCGCTTCGTCCCCGGTAAACACTTCGCTTTCATAGGACATGGTTCTTGGCCGCGTCGCTTCCTTGGAAACAACCAGCGGCGTCTTCCATTCCAGCACATGATAGGTTTCTCCATTGACTTCCACGGTTTCCGGGAGGTGCGCCGCGGCATTCTCGTCCGGATCATAGGTCTGGTAAGTCACTTTTGTACTAAACTGATCCGCGCCAGCTTCCACACCGTCCGTTTTTACTGCTGCGATGCCATCGTTTTCAAGTCTTGTCAAGGCGATATTTTCCAGGGTCTCACCCCCTGATTCTTTCGTTGTTTCTCCGGTTCCGTCCGTTTCCATCACCGGGGCTGGTTCCACCACAGCAGCCCTTTCAGTACCGGTCATGGGAAACGGTTCTGCCATATCTGCCCAGGCGGTTCCAGCCTGGCACCCTGCAATGAGGGTGCCGGCCAGGATGACCGCGCAGGTTCTATTTTTCAGTGTTCTGCGCATGCTTTTCTCCTTTCTTTCTTCTGGACATTGTAAATCCAATCAGGCCAAGTGCCAGCATTGCGGACAAAGTCATGAACGGGAAATAATCACCGGTCTTATCTTTTCCCGCAAACGGGTGCCAGTTGCCGTCACGGTCGAACCAGCCGTTTCCATAACCGTTGGCATCATTGTTGTAGGTTGCATCAATGAAGCCTTTCTTGCCTGGCTCCGGAAGTTTCGGTTTGTCCTTTTTGGTGTTATAGAAGGTGGTTTCACCTTCCACGCCGCTTGCCTTCACGGTAAATGTGATGTATCCATCAGAAATTTCGTATTCATCCGGTACTTTGTTTTCTCTTACTGCATATGCGCCGTACTGTCCCGGTTTGAAGCTGATCAAGCCATATTCATCGGTTGTTCCTTTGTATACAACCTTGCCGGATTCATCCGTGATCTCGAACCGTACGCCCTTAATGCCTTCTCCTGTCTCCGCATCCGCTTTCTTGATCGTTACGGTACGCGGTGTTTCGTAGTTTGCCATGTTTTCCATGCGGTTTGTGGAAGAAGTGATTTCCAGTTCGTAAACGGTTTCATTTGCCTCGTATCCGTCCGGAGCTTTGGTTTCCTTGTAAGTGTATTTTCCGGTCTTCCCGAACGATACAGCAGCGTATCCGCTCTGTCCGGTCTTCACTGTCTTGTAAACCTTTCCGTCCGCATCGTAAATGGTAAATTCCGCGCCCTCCAGGGCTTTTAAGGTCATTCCGTCATATTTATGGAAGGTAACGGTCGGCGTGGATGATTTTCCGCCGCCACCGCCGCCATGGCTGCCGCCGCCACCCGGTTTCTTATGGTCCACCATGGTTACGGTAAGGATATTGCCAGGCTTTGTGGCCGGCACGGTAAATTCCATATCCGAAGAGATCTGGTATCCGCTCGGCGCCTCAATCTCATGGAAGAGGTAGGTGACGCCAGCTTCCAGTCTTTCCGTAAACTGCAGGGAACCATCCAGACTGAATTCCGGCACGGCAATTTCTCCGTTATCCTTGCGGATGATTGAGAATTTACCACCGCTTAATTCCTTGCCGTTTTCATCCGTCTTCACTACTTTGATTTCTGTCGGTTCATCGACCATACGGATTACCTGTGTTTTCGGCGAATTGGTAACAGTAAAGGTTACAGGGTCTGCCTTATAATATCCGGCCGGTGCAACCTCCTCTTCCAGCGTATAGGTCTTTCCGACATCCAGAACACCTTCCACGTCATGCGGGTTTCCATTGGTCTCCCATGCATCGATCACGTCACCGTTTTCTGCGCGAAGTACCAATTTTGCACCTGTAACAGCGGTTCCATTGCGATCTACCTTCAAGAAGCGCATCTTGGTCGGTGCATCCTTCATATGGATCGCGTTATCCGTAACCGGAATGTCTTTCTGTACGCCTTTGGCAAGTACGGTTCCATCCGGAAGTACAGCATTGCCGTTTCCGTCAATGGTCACGGTTGTCTCGCCGTTTCTCAGGGTGCCGTCCGGTTTTACGGTAATGGATGTGGTATAACCGTTTTCATCATACAGTAAGGTGTTGCCGTTCTTATCCACGTAGTGAGCATCCGATACAGTACCGTCCTTTCCAACAGTAAACTCAATGTCCTCGGAGTAATTGTAACCCTTCGGCGCATTTTCCTCGTGGAAGCGGTATGTTTCCCCAGCAACCAGTTTTTCCTGTAATACATGCGGTACATCCGTGCTTCTCCATGCATCCACTGTAGTCAGTTCGCCGTTTTTGCCCACTTTCTTTAATTCGCAGTAAGCACCAGGCACTTCCTGTCCGGCAAAATTCTCTTTGGTCAGTGTTACTTTGGTTCCTTCATCGTTCATCGGAACTTCCATGCTTTCGCCGTAGTGGCTGACGGTAAATTTCACGTCTTCCGCAGCAGTATAACCATCCGGCGGGGTTACTTCATGCAGCCAGTAAGTATGGTCTGCTTTCAGTACCACATTCCACTCCTTCCAGATGCCTTCCATCTCAAAGGTGTCGATCAGCACTTCGCTCTTATCCTCTGACAGGATCTGGAACTTGCCACCCGTCAGGATATGGTCCGGATCGCCGACACTGTGCTTTAACAGCCAGATGATCGGGTAATCCGGCGTCTCATGTTCCGGCTTATCGCCCTGCACCGGGGTATGTGCATCATCTTCCTTATCCCCGATTCCCGGATACTCCTTGGAATCTCCTGTGGTGCCGTCCGGTTTTTCAGCCTTTACACCGTATGTACGCGCGGTATTCAAGTAACCAAGTCCATCATCCTTTGCTGCGTTGGACAAACGTTCCGCTGCATCTTTGGTAATAACTGCCTGGAAGACAACAACCGCTTCTGCATCCGGTTCGATTCGGATCTTCGCAACTTGGTATCCGACTCCTTCGCCGTATTCCGACAGGTCTTCGCCGCGGATTTCGGAAATCTTCAAATCCTTGAAGTATTTGCTGATCTCCGGTGCATAGGCATCGGTTACATACATGGTTAACGGCATGGTGCCGGTGTTTTTGATGCGGGTCTCATAGCTTACGGTCGTGCCAGGCTTAAATCCGAATTTTCCAGTATCGCCCTTGGCAGGTGCATCCTCTGCTCTTCTCTTATCCATACTGTAGGAAGGGTATTCCTTATCCGGTTTCTGCACCGGAGTATTTGCATCGTCTTTCTTGTCTCCAAGTTCATCCGGATAATCTTTTTTCGTTACAGTTACCTCGGTCTTTTCATCTCCCTTGCCATCGCCGTCATGGTCTTCCCCGCTGTATTCGTAGTATTTACCGATGACGTTGGTGGTGGTTGCGGTATTTAAGTAGCCCAGTCCGTCATCCGGTGCGGAATTGGACAGGTTCTCTTTATCGGTCAGTACAGTGGCTTTATAAGTTACCACTGCATAGGAACCGGCTTTCAGTGTGATATTGGCTTTGGAACCGTTCACGCTATTTAAGGTACCCATGGAGCTGTTTAAACGTCCACTGGTCAGACCATAGAAACGTACTGCGTCAACTTCCGGAGTTGTGAAACGCTCCGGTTCTTCAAAGGCATCATCCACATCCATGGTCAGAGTCGTGGAACCGGTATTCTTAATGGTAACGTCGTAGGTTACGATATCGCCCTTAAAGAAACCGAACTTGTCTGTTCCGGTTTTCTCCGGAGCTTCCGTTACACGCTCTTTTTCCATCTCGTATTTCGGTTCCTTGCCTTCCGGTACGTGATCCGGCGGGTTCTCATCCGGCGGATTGACCACAACGATCGGTCGGTTTTTCATGGTAACGGTCTGACGGTCTCCGTTTTCATTGACGGTGAATTTCACGTCATAGCTGTAGTAGTATCCGTCAATGGTCTCTACCTCATGGAGCGTATATTCTTCGCCTGCGATCAGTTCTCCGCTTACGATGAACTCGCCGCCTGCGTCCGTTGTCCACTCCTTAACGACCTGGTTGTTTCTGTCAATGATCTGCAGCAGGACTCCGGCCAGAGGTTTCTTTGTGACAGCGTCCACCTTGCGGATATCAACATCGGTCGGTTTATCCGTCATGGCCGCTTCCACCTGCTCTCCGTAATGGCCGACGGTGAATTTTACGTCCTCGGCTTTTGAGTAGCCTGCCGGAGGAGTCACTTCATGCAGCCAGTAAGTATGGTCTGCTTTCAGCACCACATCCCATTCCTGCCATGTGCCGTCCATAGTAAAGTTGTCGATTAGGACTTCTGATTTATCCTCGGAAAGTACCTGGAAAGTTCCGCCCGGAAGGATGTGTTCCGGATCATCAACGCTGTCTTTTAACAGCCAGATGATCGGATATACTTTCTTATCCGGCTCCGGTGTATCCGGTTTCTCGTCCGGCTTATCCGGTGTACCAGGTTTATCCGGGTTCTCCGGTGTCTGTACCGGGGTATGCGCGTCATCTTCCTTATCCGGAATCTGCGGATATTCATCTTTGCCACCTTCCGTTCCGTCCGGTTTTTCGGCAATAACATTATAGGTTCTGGCGGTATTCAGATATCCTCTTCCGTCATCCGCTTCTGTCCAGGAAAGGCGCTCCGGTGCTGTATCTGATACAGTTGCCTGATAGGTAATAACCGCTTCCTTACCCGGTTCAATACGGATTCGTGCAGTCCGCGTTCCAATGCCGTGTCCTGCAGCGGAAATATTCTCTCCTTCAATGGCAGTGATCACCGGCGTTGTAAAGTATTTGCTTACGGACGGCGCATAGGCATCCGTTACGAACATCTTTAACGGGAGATCACCGGTGTTTACGATCCGTACCTGGTAGGTAACGGTGTCTCCGCGGTGGAAGCCGAATTTATCGGTCTCTGCCTTTGGTGCTGCAGGGCTGATTCTGGTCTTGTCCATCTGGTAGGATGGATTTTCCGGTGTATTCGGTTTTTGTACCGGAGTGTTCGCATCGTCTTTTTTATCTTCCAGTTCTTTCGGGAAGTCTTCTTTGGTTACGGTTACCTCGGTCTTTTCATCTCCCTTGCCATCGCCGTCATGGTCTTCCCCACTGTATTCGTAGTATTTACCGATGACGTTGGTGGTGGTTGCGGTATTTAAGTAGCCCAGTCCGTCATCCGGGGCGGAATTGGACAGGTTCTCTTCATCCGTCAGCACATATGCTTCGTAGGTTACCACAGCATAGCCGCCGGTGCGGATCGTGATGTTAGCCACGGAACTGTTCATACTGTTGATGCTGCCGCACTCCATATTCTGGCGCACGCTGCCGTTTAAGTAGAATTTCACGGCTTTCACCTGCGGGGTACTGAACAGCTCCGGCTTCTCAAATGTATCATTCACATCCATGGTCAGATCCATGGAACCGGTATTTACAATGGTTACGTCATATTCCACACGGTCTCCCTTAAAGAAGCCAAATTTCTTTGTTCCTTCTTTTGCCGGTGCCGGTGTAGTGCGTTCCTTTTCCATGGTGTAATCCGGGTTCGGTGTTTCCGGTGTCGGCGGCTCTACCTTTGGATATTCATCCGGCGGTGTTACCACCTTGATCTCGCGGTTGCGCATCTGTACTGTCTGCGGTTTTCCGTCGCGGTTGACGGTAAAGGTTACGTCATAGCTGTAATAATAGCCATCCACGGTTTCTTTCTCATGCAGGGTATAGGATTCTCCTGCAACCAGGGTTGCCTTTAAATCAAATGCGCCTGTTTCATCGGTTGTCCATTCGGAAACAACCGCTCCGTTCTTATCAATGACCTGAAGCACGGCGCCTGCCAGACTCTTTCCAGTTGTGGAATCCACTTTGTCAAAATGGATATCGGTCGGTGCATCTTTCATGATGATCACGTTATCCTTGATCTGCATGTCGGATTTTACTCCGCACGCAAGCAGGGTTCCGTTTTCATCCACTGCGTCGCCGTTTTCATTTACAGTGACCGGTTTGCCGTCTTTTTCAAATGTACCGTCTTCCTTCACGATGATATCGGTCTGGTATCCTTCCTTATCATACAGAAGTTTGTTACCATCTTTGTCCACATAATGAGCACTTTCAATGTGACCGTTGCGGTCAATCGTAAACTCGATATCTTGGGAGAATCCGTATCCATCAGGAGCTTTTTCCTCATGGTAGCGGTAAGTCGCTCCTGCAGACAGCTTTTCTCCTATCTCGTGATCTTTTCCTTCTTCGGAAACCCAGCGGTCGATCTGGGTGGTTGTTCCGTCCTTATTGACACGGGAAATCACACAGAGGGCTCCAGGCAGTTCTTTTCCAGCAAAGTCTTCCTTACGTAAGGCGGTATCAAACGGAGCATCTTTCATTTTCAGAATATTGTCAGCAACTTCGATTTCTTTTTTTGCACCTTTTACAAGGATTTCCCCGTTATTTCCAACGATGTTGTCTCCCTGGCGGGTTACCTGTACTTCCCCGTTCCAGTAAGTTTCCATGCCACTCTCATCGGTTCTTACGACGATATCGGAAGGATTACCATCCTCATCATAAACCACGGTCTCGCCGTTTTCATTGACATAGTGGGCATTTTTGACATTTCCGTCACGGTCCAGGGTAAACACGATGTCAAGACAGTAGGTGTATCCATCCGGCGCGCCTTCCTCATGGAATGCGTAGGTCTTTTCCGGTGTCAGCTTTCCCTCAATGGTATACGGTGTTGTACCGGATACCCAGGCGTCGATCAGCTTGCTGCTTCCGTCTTCTTTTAATTCCTTCAGTTCACAGGATGCGCCTGGGATTTCCGCTCCGGCAAAGTCTTCCTTGGAGAAGGAAACAACGGTCGGCTTATCCTGCATGACAACCTTATCAATGGTTCCGTCTTCGGAAACCGTAAAAGTCACATCTTCGGAATATCCGTAGCCGTCCGGAGCCTTTTCCTCATGGAAACGGTAGGTTTTGCCGGCTTCCAGCACACCGGTGAATTTTTTCGGTTCTTTTGCGGATACCCATTCCATTGGGTTTCCGAGTTCATCAATCAGAACATTTCCGTCCTCATCCGTGATGCGGCAGGTTGCCCCTTCCAGTTCTTCGCAGTCTGTCCAATCTGTTTTGGTGAACCATACCTCTGTTTTCTTATTCAGCATGGTCACGTTCTTGACCTGGCATTTTTCGCCGAAGCTGAACTCGTACTGGTTCAGGACCATTGGCTCAGCTTTTGCAAACAGCAGGTTCTCCTTTAATGTGTAGTCCGTATTCTTCTGGAATACAGTACGTTTGCTGGTCTCATTTCTTGTATTGGTAAAAAGTACATTGGTTACGGCATTTTTGGAAGTTTTTCCTTCTGTATTGCGACTTGCAACCGTAAACGGATCATTATCTGCCACGATGCGTGTTACTGTGTACTTCGTATTGTACGGCAGGTCATTGATCAGAAGGAAATCATTGCCGCTTAAGGTTACGGTAAAATCCGTCTCTTTTCCCGCTGCACGGAACACGCCGTCAGAGTAACGCGTGCGATAATCGTATAATCCATCCAGTGCTTCCCCATTTTCTCCAGTCAGAGTCACATGGTATGTAAACTCCGCATTCTCATTTTCCAGATGGGTACCGGAAACAACGTTTGTCAGCACCAGTTTGGAAGTATTCTCAAACAGACCGCTACCCTTATTGACAGCAACCACGTTCAGATAAGAATAGCTTCTTTCTCCGATGAAGATCTTCTGATTGATATAGCCGGATGCATTGTCATCGATTTCAGCAACAATGGTATAGCTTCCATCTTCTTTTTCTGTCGTTGCCTTATAATAGCCGGAGCCGTCCTTTTTTAAGTCATCCGTGCTTAAATAAGTCAGTCCGTCTGCAGGAACCAGAATCACATCCTGGCCTGCGCCGTGATAGGTGATACGGTAACGGATCTGTTTTCCCGGCTGCGCCGCCGCATGGTCTACGCCGTTTGTGCTGGTCAGGCTGCGCACAACCGTCAGTTCATTTGGGTCAGCCTCCAGCGGATTGGCAACGGTATAAGTGCCATTCCCGTCCGGGGCGTAGGTTACAACCGGGTTTCCGTCTGCATCCATGACATCCACGTTCAGCCCGGTCACTGTGTCGTTCAGATCAATCTGCATCCAGTCATGATACAGTTTGGCATTGAATGTTGTGGTGCTTAATCGGTCCGTCGCTCCATTTGTGTATTTTACATACTCGGATGCGCGGTAGCGGTTTCCGTCCATTACATTATCGGAAGAAAGGTTTAAAACGCCGGTCTTTAAGGTACCGAGGTTTTTCTCCGTGCCGTCCGTCAAATCCTCAAGCACGACATAGGTTCCGAGTACTGAATGGGTTGTAAAGGTCACGCTTTCCACAGCGCCTGTATTGTCTGCCGTAAAGTCGATCATGTTCTGTTCTTTCGGATCATACCAGGTCTTGCTAATTCCGGTTCCATCCGCGGAGATCTGGAAGAACATATCATTGGATTTCGTGTAGCCCGCCGGAGCCTCTTCCTCACGCAGGACATAAGTTCCGCCAGCGGTCAGTCCAGTGACTGCATGGGTTTTTTCGTTTTCTTTTACATTCCAGGTCCAGTCTTCTTTTATGGATTTTCCATTGCTCTTCCAGGTTCCGTTTTCCTGTACTGCTTCATAAATGACCAGTTTTGCCCCAGGTACCGCGGTGCCGTCTTTAAAATCAGCCTTTGAAATTGTCAGCTGGGACTCTTCATCCGTTACGGTCAGGATACCGTCCTTGATTGCGGCATCTTTCGCGTTGACCATAATGGCTGCGGAACCGCCGTCCACTTTTTTGGTGTCCATGGTAAATTCATGGATGGTCGGGTCCAACGTGTACCCGGCCGGAGCGCTGACCTCTGTGATCGTAAAGATATATGGGTCGAGTTTTCCATCTGCTGCAAAGCGTGCTGTATCGGTAATGTTTAACGCTGCGTTGCCGTCTGCGTCTGTGGTCATTGTACCCACTTCGATGCCACCAAGGGTTTTATTCTTCACAGAAAAAGTCGCGCCGGCCAGCGGGCTTCCTTCTTTGTTTTTCTTCACAACCTTTACGGCAACCGGGAGCGGTTTATCCACAACGCGGATTCCGGTCAGAGCATCCGCTGTGCTTAAATCCGTCACATGGATTTCCTGTACCGGCGCTGTTTCATAATATGCCGGAGCGGAAACCTCCACGAGATAATAATAGCCGTTCTTTAAGTCCGTTACCGTGTGCGGGCGGTAGTCGCCGATCTGGTCCTTCCGGATCAGTTCCGCTTTATATTCCGCTTCCGTATAAACGCCATCCTTGCCGGTTTCAAAACTTTCCGCCAGGACTGCACCGCCGGGGACATTACCGTCTGCAAAAGCGGTTTCATAATCCGCAATCTCGGTTTCGCTGTAATAAAGGTTCATGGAAGCTCCCGGGATGACTGCGGCATGCTGTGCATCTTCCTCGTTGAGCGCGGAACCATTCTGGGTCCCGGTGTAGTATGTCTGATCTTTCTGTCCGATTTTTGCAACGGACAGCTGTTTCTCTTTATTCTCTAAGGTATATCTCTGAACGGCATCCATGTTTTCAACCGTTACCTGCTTATCGGCGGCGGTCACATAGCCGGATGGAGTTTCGGTCTCGCGGAGGATATAGTTGCCTTCCGGGATGTAATCAAAGCGGTGCATACCGTCAACCGTATCATAGGTCACCATATTGGCATATTTTCCTGTATATCCGTCGGTGTAGTTAAAACCGAAGGAAACGCCGTATGCCTGGCTGCCGGATTCATTTCCGTCATTAAGCGGATAGATACTGATGTGCATTCTGGTGCCGTTGCTGACATTCCATACCTGGTCGGACAGGGTTCTGGAGGCAGCTTCGTCCTTTTCCGCTGACATGGTTTCCTGATAGGTAAAGCTTCCTTCTTCCTGGTTTCTCTTTGCATATGCCTCACGGAATGCCTCCGGCGCATCGTCCGGCGCATTCCCTGACAGGCAGGTGATTCTTGTGCCGTCGGAAATGATCCAGATCTCCTTTTCAGCAGTGGAAGCGCCGGAGCGCACTGCTTCCCTGGTTACTTCCCAGGAAAACTGCGTCATGTCCGTATTTCCATTCTGAACCTGTTCCGTAAAACTTTCCACAAAACTTGTCTTTGCGGATTTGCCGGTGAAGAAATTCGCAATGCGTGTCCACACAGATGTGGATGTTTTCTTTTCCGTGTTGTTGGTATAATCGGAAAGATCATCCGTTTTCCATTCCGCCACGGTATTGCCGTCCTGGTCGATCAGGGACAGGCCTGCTCGGTTGGTATTCGGCATATGACGGTTCTGCATACCATCATAATAGAACTTCTCGATTTCCAGTCTGGTATGCTCATCGGTCATGCCGAAGATCTGCACGCCGCTTTCCCCGGTAATGGTCAGATTCTGCGGTTCCATGGTTACGTAGCCATCTGGGGTTTTAACCTCGGTTACGGTGTAGTTTCCGGCCGGGATGCCCTCTAAGAACAGCGGGGATGAGGTATCGAATTCCAGATACCAGGAACCGTTTTCTTCTTTTTTCGTAATCTCTTTATTGCCGGTTACCTTGACCCAGTCGCTGAAACTTTTCTTTGTTTTGGTATCCGCAGCTTTTAATGCGAGAACCGCACCGTTCACGTGCTTAAAATACCACTGTCCCTTTGTTTCCTTTACGGTTACGGCCGCACCGGCATCGTTCTTTTCCTGCTCGCCGTTTACATACAGATCTTTTTCGTAACCATCCGGGGCATCCACTTTGATGAACTCTGTTTTGACGGTGGTATCGGTCATTTCTGCCGTCTGTACATCCGTGCTTTCATTGACTGTCACGCCGACCGGCAGCCCTTTTGCGTAGCCGTCCGGGGCTTTACGCTCTTCCATGATGTAGGTGCCCTGGTTGACACGCTTTAACATGTCAGCCTGTCCGCCGGATTTGGTATCGGAATATACATCATTTCCGGTTTTCCCGTCAGCACTGATGGTGTTCTTTCCATCCGCAGTGTTTTCCACGGTATCCACTTTCTGGGTGTCAAACGGGTCATTCGGAGTATTTTCTCCAGTTGTCCATACGTTTTCCATCAGATAGGCGTCGCCGAGTCTGCGGTAAAGCAGATTATCCGTGGAATGGATGTCACCGGAACCACTCTTAAACTCACCGGCGTTTGCGTCAAAGGTCACGGTAACGGTCTCCGTTTTTCCGGTTGCTGCGCGGTCGGAATACCACTGGGCATTCTCGGTTTCATCCATGCCGCTTCCATCCGCATTCTGCCAGCGCGCTACTGCTGTTTTTTTCGCGGTCAGGCGGTTCGGTTCAATCAGCCATCCGGCAAACACATGGTTTTCCCTTACCGGGACAGGAACGGTATTCTTTCCGTTTACGATATAGTTTCCATCCATGTCGATGGTTACTTTCACATTCTGTTTGTCCGAATACTGGTAATGGGTACTCTGGTCAAACGGATTATCATCATCCCCGTTGTACAGGGTTTTATGGTCATTGATTTTATAAGCGTTCTCATTTTCGGTATCAAGGGAGTCTTTGTAGGTATACCCGATGTACTCATCACCGTCATAGTCATAGCGGTCTTCGCCCTTGACGTAGGTTTTATCGGATTTCCGGTAGTAGACCGGATGCCCGTAAATATCCAGAACCGGGTTCATGCTCTTCTCAAAAGAAGCGCCATTCAATGTTCCGGTGGTATATTCCTGCGCGGTATCCGCATTTATGGTAGCGATTCTGGTGGTCAGGATCTTCTGGAAGGTGCGGGAACCGGACTGATTGCCCTGGCTCGCACCGGAACCGTCATAAAAGACATTGACCGGCCAGACGAATAACTTGGTATTTTCCGTACTGTCCGTATCGTTGACATCATGGATATTGTCGTGGCCTGCCTGCGGTTCGATCTTTTCCTCAATATACGCAATACCGGTCTGCGGATCTACCATGGCGTCACGGTTGCCGTCCTCGTCCAGGTGGTACATGACGGTGTCTTTGCCGACCCGGATGGTCTTATTCGGCAGGCTGTATCTGATCTCGTTAAAATCGCCGCCGACAAATTCATAGACCGGGCGTGCACTTCCAGCTTCATACGCATAAATGGAAAAATCACGCTCGTCCTTCTGATCAATGTTTACCACGTTTCCGTCTTTGTCAAAACCATACAGCGCATTCGCTTTATTGTATCGTTCCGCGCCGTATACTTCGTCCACTTTGGAAGTATTGGTCAGTCCAATGGATGTGTATTCATCATTGGAAGTCACATGAAGGTTATCCAGGCTGTAAAACAGGATCGGGGTGTCCTCGCGTTCGATGGTTTTTGCGATCCATACGCCGTCGCCGGAGTCATTGATCTCGTCCTGGTAGTTGTAGTTATCGTCCACTACTTTACCGGTACTGTCGATCTCGACCTTGCTTCCATCCTCTTTCTGAAGGACGTACATAGTCTGGTTTCCGGCATGTCCCTTATTCACGTAAACACTGGTGACGTTATTGGAACCGGAGTCGCGGACAACGGTTACGCCGGTGAAACGATCATCTTCCCCATAGTATTCCCCGTCCCTGGTTACTTCCGGATTACGGAAGATCTCCACGGCATCATACAGTGCCATTTCGGCACCGGCAACGTAGCGGTTGGCATCGTCTGCGGTTTCCAATGTCCGTGTTACATAGGCATAGCCTTCGAACACGCCTTGGGCATTATACATGATCTGCATGGTCTCATTGAGCCCCTGTGCCTTCCGGTTCATGAGATATTCCAGGGTACCCTTGAGCCATCCGTAACCCAGATAGGCATTGTTTGAAGAATAAGCCAGCTCGATGTGGTCTGCGCCGTAATCCCGCAGCAGATCTGCGGCCGCACCTTCCACACGACCGGAAATTTTATAGGTGACTGTGTTTTTCTGTGGTGCGTCCGTCTTATCCGGAGCGATGCCTTCATGGCCGCCCACTTCTGTTTTTACCTTAGATACCTGCAGGCGCGCAGGGGTATCATTGATGTATGTTCCCTCCGTGTTGATGGTATCCTGTGGTTTGTTTCCGTTCGGCGTTGTTCCGTCCGGATTGACGGGCCTTTGCGCATCCACGGCATAGGCAGTCATGCTTGGCGCGATGTTACCAAATATCAGAGCTGTGGATAACAAAAGCCCTGTCACTCGTCTGATCCCTGTTTTGAACAACATGATCGTTCCTCCTTTAATTTTGATGTCCTAATTATGGATGGAAATTCCAGGATTTTGG
Source organism: Pilosibacter fragilis (assembly GCF_032490495.1). NCBI lineage: Bacteria > Bacillati > Bacillota > Clostridia > Eubacteriales > Clostridiaceae > Pilosibacter > Pilosibacter fragilis. Next base: position 154,845 of record NZ_JAVYJB010000001.1, read on the forward strand.
TATGGAAAACCGCCCGACATGTTTCCACGCCGGACGGTTTTTCTTTAATGCTTATAATTGATGTCTGTCAGTAAATTTCCTTCGTAGCGTACCGCGTCGGTCTTGCTGTACATATCGCCGTCCACGTAATAGCTGGTTTTATCGGAATATACCTCGTATGCGACCGGTTTGCTTCTGACGTAGCCCGCCGGTGCCTTGATTTCGGCCAGAACGTATACGCCTGCCCCGATCGGCTGCGGTGTTACAAAATAACCGGTATTCTGGTTTACATACTCTTTTGCATCTGCATTTTCTTCCGTTGTCACTTCCACGTCGTTCATGGTGGAGTAGACGGTCATCTGACCGGTACGGTTTCCGATTTTATCCGTCAGCATGATGCGTTCGCTCTCCACACAGATCGGAGTTCCTTTCGGAACGATACCAGTATAGGTCTCGCCGGCCCCAGTGGAGGTTTCCACGATACTTCTTCCTCTTGCTGCTGCCTTGATGTCATGGGCACCCATGGCTTTTAAGAACTCCATACTGCCTTCGATCATGGTATCCTGCAGATAGAACTTTGCATCGCCTGGTTTGAACTGTGCCAGGAACTTCTCCCGCTCCGTTGTGTCCGTGATAAGCTTCGCATCTTCCTCGATCTCCTCAAAACTCTGGTAGCGGCTTCCTGCGTAGAGTGCGAAAATCGCATCATCGTGCAGAATGTATTCGCCGGTCTCGGAGTCCGTCTTGTTGATCCGCAGGAAAGTGGTGAAGAAACCATTCCGTTCATTGATGTCCGCATAACCGTTGAATTTGGAAGCATCATAGGCTTTTGCATCTGCCGGTTCCGTTACGGTCCACGGTACAAGCATCTGGGCATAGCGTCCGGAATAAGCAGTCAGCTCGCCGGTCATGGAAACCACACCGTCTTTCCACTGCATACCGGATGCATTGTTGTCATCCGTCTGTCCACCCTTGTACATGACATCATTGGCGGCACCACGGTCTTCGGATATGCCCGCGTAGAAGAAACGATCCTGCAGCACTTTCCCGTCATAGTTCGTTCCGTTTGCGGTGTCCGCTCCGTCCGTACGGTCAATGGCCATATAATCGGAAGCGTTATTCCCACCGTTCTCCGTGCCAATCTTTGCGGTTCCTGCTTCGCCGCGGTGTTCCGTGTCGTAATAGTCCTTTAATGGATCAGTCTCTTCCTGGGTGCATTTCCAGCCGTTATGCAGGAATGAATCCCCATAATGAATGCCATCATAACCGCGTTCCCCACTGTTTAACAGGTCAATATCAAGACCGTACTTATAAATCTCGTAATCACCGTAATAGTTGTGGGCACGGATGACGTAGTGGCGTTCATCCTGTCCGGCATTCGCCGCTTCATCAGACCATTCCTCGCCGAAACGGATCATGTAATTGGCCGCCCTTGCCTGTTCTTCGGTCGGCATGGTCTCATCGTAGCTGTAATGTGCGTTGTAGTTATCCGTGGTATCATTGCTTTCTCCTGCGTCATACAGGCTCGGTACCAGGACTTCCTTCGGTTTCTCGATGCTGTAGCTTCTGTTCTCCCAGTCATTTACGGAACCGTCCCGTCTTGCAGGCTGCTGTTCCACGATTACATAGGTACCATACGGCAGATATGCGGATATCGCGCTGTGCTCATCTCCATCATCAAAATCAATGGACAAGGTCGTTACATCGGAATCAGAACCACCGTTTTCCGCACTGTCCCACTCAACACTGTAAATGGTGTCAAGGTCGTAGGTGTAGAACGGCTTTAAGTAGTTGTAGGATTTCGCAATCGCCTCAAACAAAGCGTGGTCGTAAACTTCCTCATCATATTTAATGGTTCCGTCGTTATCCGCAGAAATATTCTCGTCGTTTCCATTATTGGTCATCAACTTCGCGGCTTCCTGTTTTAAATACCATTTGGTTGCGAACTGACGTACCGCATCGGATGCTTCGGCATTGGCCCTTGCGTAATCGGAAGTGCTCATCACAGTCTCTATGTTGACACCGTTCTGCTCTGCCGGATACTTTTCATAATCCGCGCGGTCACCGAAGACTTTCTCGCGGATCCAGCGGAACGGCTTGAAAGAGGTATCATGGTCTCCGCCCGCTGTGCCGTCCTGATCAGTACCGTCCGTATTTTCCATGGTATGTCCCGGTTCTGTGTCATCCTTCTGGTACTTCTCATAGAATGTCTCAAACCAGTGCTGTTCCGGATAGTTTGCCATGCCATTGCCCGTAAAGGTGGAATGCATGTCGTCATCCCAGATGTCGGTATTGGCTGCCTGTACGGCGTCGAAAAATTTCTCGTAGTTATATTCTTCCACATCCCTGGTTCCGGTTCCGTCTTCTACGGTATGGAGCGTGGTTTCCAGGAGTCTGGTCGGGCTGTTTGCGGCATTCTCCGTATCGTGGATACGGTCACTTTCTGCCACATCGGTATTCTTTCCGGTGTACTGGTACAGGGAAGCTCCCGTTCTTACTGCCTCGCCGGAAGCATCACCAGGGTTGCCTGCCGCATCCGTACGCTCTGATGTGGAGAATTCTTCTTTTTCGCCCATCTCATAGGAACCGCCAGTCTGCGGGTTTCCGTACTCGGCCCACACGTTGTTTGCCCTTGCGGAAGTGGTCTTTGAACCTTCCTTATGCGGAATCTCCGTGTAGATCTTCTGGACGTTGGCTGAATCCAACGCCGTACCGTTTGTCTTGTCCTTTTCCGGGAAATTCACGGTCTTTCCAGTGTAGGCATCCGCATATTTCCAGGTAAAGGTGTCGTAATTTCCATCGCCGTTTGTATCCTCGTACTGCGGAGTCATGACATTGCCGTTGCGGTCCATCCAGACGATGTTTCCATCTTCATCGCGGTAGAGGCGTTCCAGGTTACTCTTTAAGTATGCCTTGAAGCGGAAGTTCGGGATATCTGTTGCGGATTCCCCGTCCACTTCGCCGCCCATCAATTTCGTCAGCCAGTCTTTTACGGTGTCGTAAAGTCCGGCATCCCTCTTTGCGGAAATGTTTTCCAAATGCACGGCGGAATAGGTATCATGTGCATACTTGATGGTTTTTGTCTCTTCCGTAGTACGCTCATGGCCGCATGTTTCACAGGTATCCCTACCGTCCTCGTTCTCGGTGCCGCAGTTTAAGCAGTACCATACGTTCTTCGGCTCTGCCAGGGTCTGGATATCCTTGAATACTTTGACTTTCTGGCGGATCGGACGCTCCTGTACCGGGATCGGGGTCTCAATAGTGCCATGCCCCGGTGTGCCGGTTCCATCCTGGAAGGTCTTATCCTGCCCCGGATAGGTCAGCTCGGCCTCAACCACGTACGTGCCTTTTTTTGCTTCCTGTTTCTTTGCATAGTCCAGATATACGGAAGCCTTGGCATTTAATGCTTCCACTTCATAAAATCCGCTGGATACCTGATCGCCCGGCTGCAGGCGTTCCTGGTCATCCCTGGAAAGCGCCTCCCAGTCATCCTGGGTCAGTATATGTTTGGTTTTCGGGCATACCGCCTTCAGTGCGATGTCCAGTGTTTTATCTGCATCGGTCTGTACGTTTCCGTAGGAATCTGTGTACGGCATGTCGATGTGGATCACATAGTTTCCGGTTGCTGCATCATAAGCGGCGTCCAGTTTGGCCCACTGGGTTTTTAATACATTGGATGTCACATCGCCGTATTTCGGTACACGTTCGGTCTCCGGAACCTTGTTGCCATCCTTATCATATACGAATTCGCCTTTCTTGTAATACTTCGGTCTGGTTGCATATTTGGTCATGATGCTTCCATCCCCGTTCACAACGGAGTCCGGTGTACACATGGCATTTAAGTAGGTGTAGGAGCTGGATGTCGCGGTCTTTAAGTTGGTGTAGTAACCGAACGCATCATCTTCGTTTCCATCCTCGGTATATTTCACATAAACATAGTACGGCTCAAAGTTTGTGTCATCCGGAACAAATTCTTTCCGTACATAGATGTCGTATCCATTGCCGTCATCCGATACGGTTGCGAATGCACCATCCGTTGTGTAGAGATCGGATGCGTACAGATAGAGATCCACACGGTCAGAATGCTCTTTGTAGCTGTCAAGTCCGCCGAAATTATACTGCGGATTGTCAATGTAGTACTGGATCAGGTTACGGATCATATCTTCCGTGGTCAGAGCCTGTCCGTTTGCCGCTTTACTAATGGTGACCTTTACGATCTGCGGACCATATGCCGTCGTCTTTGCAATTTCGCCCGGGTTTACGCCGGAAACACCGTAAATATCCACTTCGCCCTTGCGGACACCGCGGGAGTAAACGGAATAGTTTTCCGATGAAAAGGTTTTCTTGCCGTTTACATAGGTAGATGGTGTTGTGACGCTTCCGCCGCCGCGGATCGCAGTCTCCAGTTTGGCTTTCATGAGTCCCCAGTCATTGGAGCTCCATACCCTGGAAAGACGTACCTGATCCGGATAATACACAGTCCCGTCTGGATTTACTGCGGAATTTCCACGGAGGAAGTTATCAATCTTCTCCTGGCTGAAGGTTCTCTTTTTCTTCACGGCCACATTATTTGCTCCGATCGTTGCCGGAATCTTTTCGGTCAGTGTCGTGTAGGTTCCATCGCCGACATAGATCGGGTCAGATGTATCGGAGGACGCCCTCTTATAAATAATGTTACCGTTGGCATCCGTCTTATTGACTACTTCCCATCCGATCTGCTGCTTGGTTGTTTCCTGCGTAGACAGGGAATCCTGGCGATAGAATTCGGTGCCCTGCGGCATTTTGGAAACCACAATATCGAATCCTCCATTTGCTACGGTTCCATCGGATGTCACATTAAAGAATGGCTCATTTTCCGCGCCGATTGCTTCTTGTCCGTTGATATAAAGGTTTCTGGATACGGAAACGGTTCCCTTGCCATCTTCCGCGCGGTTGACTTCATAAACGGAATCTGGATTTTCCGGATCATAGTTGGTATAGGCATTTGCCTTGCCGTTTACGGACAGCTCGTATCCTTCGGAACGGGAAAGTTCCTTAATATAATACTTACCGAGAATCAGCGGTCTACCAATCCAACTGTTGCCGTTATTCTCCTCGTTGGCGTCATACACGCGCTCCGTGCGGCCGGCGATAATGTGTTCTCCTTTGTCATCTGTGTAGTCATCCACTGTCCAGCTGGTGTCATGGAAGTCGTTGACCACTGCGTGGTTTTCTTCTTCGATCGGCTTTGCATCTTCACGGAAACGGTTCTTTGGCGCGCTGTCGTACCAGGCAGTTTTTTCGATCTTACCGGTCTTGTAGTTGTACACCACTCCCGGCGCTTCCGTATAGGCCATGAAGGAACCATCGCCGTTGCGGTCGGTTGTTGCAACCGCCACAAGATCGCCCTCTTTATAGACCGTGCCAGTCTTGCCGTCCGGATGCACAATATCTTCATCCGCAAACAGACCGTATACGGCGCCCTCCAGGGAACCGTCACCGTTTTCCTGGGCGTAGGAATCGAACTGCTCAGACTGTGCATTGTCAAGGTTCAGGTCACGTTTATTGAAGTGAATCTCACCTTCCGTACGATGGTCGTAAACGCGCCATGCGTTTCCTTCGCCGTCGCGGTCGTCACAATGGGACCAGTTATCTTCCGGTCCAAGTTCCACTGCAAAATCATCGGTCTGTGCATCGGTAAATGCTTTTTCAAATACAGACTCAAAATCTGCAGAACCGTCCGAACCGCCGTCTCCATCGCCGTCATCATCGTCATCGGATGCGAGGCTGATGCTGTCCTCTGCGGAAAGGCCGCGGAAGTTCAGAATGGAAGCGAGGAAGGATTTCTTTTCCGATGTTTTGTTTTCTGCACTCTCTTCAGTCGGCGCCTGTGTTTCCGCAGATGCGAAAGTTTCTTTTTCCACAGCAACGGTTGTTTCGCTGCTTACCGATGCTTCTGTCTGTTTTTCTTTTTCGGTTTCTTTGCTTTCTGTCTCTGCTTCTGTTTCTGTTCCTTCAGCAGTTTCCGTCTCGGTTTCTGCAGATACGATCTCTTCTGTTTCTGCTGAAGTCCCTTCTGCCGCATATGCCTTGATTGTCAGCAGGTCGGAAACACCGTCTTTGATTGCTGTGCCGACATTCTCTGCTTTTCCAAACAGGTCGAGATCCGGGACGGTGATGTTGTCGTCCTCATCCTCTTCTGCTTCGGAATCCGTTGCGTTGGAAGGGGTGGCAAAGGAACCGGTCAGGAATTTGACTGCGTCGAGGATCTTCTCCTTAAAAGCACTGAAGCCGGTCTTTTCAAAACCGTAATCTTCGCGGATATACGGCTCCAGCATGTACGCACTGTTATCATCGGTTTCATCCGTATCCACCGCGAATGCGGAAGACAACAGGGAAAGCATGGTAGTGCTGCCTTCATCATCTCCACCCGCGCTGACAGGTGCATTCACGCTGTCATTGATGGTGATGAACTTGTCGTATTTCTCATCGCCGATCGCGAACGTGGAATTTGCGCCGTTCTGGGAAGAATCGGTGGTGATCGCTTCGATCAGAACATCATCCGTATGGGTGTCATGGACGATATATCCCTCTCTGGCTTTTTCCTCTTTCCATGTGTAGGTATATTTTAAGGAAATGAACTTGTCATAGGTGTCCTCAGTATCCTGCTTACAGCCGGAACCTTCATAGGACGCTTCTTTATCAAAGCATTCGGTCGGTCCGCCGTTCGGTGTGGTGTCTTCGTCTCCGCCGCTTCCGGCAATCTCGCGGATCTTGCTTTCGTCCACACCATCACCGAGCCAGTGGAAATGAACACCGTCGCGCTCTTCTGCTTTTTCCTGGCAACCTTCATAGTAACCGATCCATTTTTTAGCTGCAGCACGGTTCTGTTCTTTTGCTGCTTTCACTTCGTCGCTGTTATCCTCTCCGGTTTCCGGATCGGATTCCAGTTCCGGAACCGCCGTGAATTTCGGTGCCGGGTGACCATCGCAGTATGTCTTTTCATAATGATAGTTTTTTGGTACATCCGTCTCGATATGGCCGTTTCCATCCGTGGTGTAGGAGTTTACTTTGCGGAAATCATCCCACAGAACCGGTGACGAGGTATACCCGGACTGCCAGTCATTGTCCGGATATTCGCCGGACTCAGATCCTTCGTAAAGCTGAACAGCGCCGTCATTGTCTGTATTAATCTCGTCCTGATCGTCGAATTTCTCGTACAGGTTGAACACGGAACCTTCCAGCGGCTCGCCTGTCTCATAATCCTTTTTATCCAGCTGCACGTTGTAGTCGGTCTGCCAGTCTTCCTGGTGACGGAATACACAGAAATGCAGATCGGTTTCCACTGGAACTGGGTCCGTGCTTGCGCCAAGGACGAAACACGGGTAGGTGTTTGTTAATGGGAGTGAATGTATTTTAATAAATGTCTGGTGTTTATCGGTTGGTCTGCGGTTTGTCGGGCAAAGCGCACATTTATACACTTCCATGATATCCGCAGCAAAATCCAACGGAGAATCCCAGGTTGTGTCCTCAACGGATACAAACGATCCTTTTGGAATCTCAAAATAACCATAAAGTGCCGGCGCCGCTCCGCTACCGTTATAGGTTGCTTCGAAATACGGGGCCGTGTCTCCGGATGCCGGGTGTCCTTGTATGGTCCAGCTGCCGATCTGCACAGGTGTCTGATCCAGGACAGAAAGGTTCTGCCACATTTGTCCGTTCCACAATTTTAATGATGCGGCATTATTATAGAACCATTCGGACATATTGATGTAATAAGTGTTCTGGCCGGTTTTTTTGATGTTTGAGGAACCGGAATCATCGGAATCGTTAGAGTCATCCACGTCATTGTCGAGATCTTCATCCCCATCATCCCTTCCAGGCTTACTGGAAGAATCGCCGGAACTGTTTTTGATCAGGTTCTTTTTGCTATCCAGTTTACCGGTTGTGTAATATGCCGCGTTATCCTTGATAGCGAGAGCGTTTTGCTGTACCATTTCAAGGGTTACTTCCTGACCGTCCGGAACAGAAACGATGTGCTTCTGCATATCAACCGGCCACTGGGCATAACCACCCTCACCGTATTCGTCAGCTGTGTAGGATTGACGCCAGCCGGTACCCATTCGTGGCAGGAGCCAACGAGTGCCGCGATCGTTGATGTAACTTTGACCGTTTCCAGGAAACAGGTAATCGTAATCGCACAATGCTGCTAAAAGTGGATCTCTCTGAATAATCGCTTCGCCCGCTGCACCATGGCGAACGATACCAAGTTCCGTTTCGGTCAGCGGCGAAAAACTGGTTGGGATATTATCCCAATAATTATGCCTAATAGAATCTCCTACGTTTTTCTCAATCTCATTTGCCCAGAACTTTGCTTCTGCAATAGCATCATCACTTAACCCGCCAGTTCCGGTTGTTGTTGCTGCTGCGATAGCGGCCCACAAGGTTTTTAAAACAATACGTTCATCGCCATTTCCAATCGTTTCCAGTAACTTCTGCTTATTAAACTCGATCGCTTTTTTCCAGTCATCCGATCCATGCGTAAGACCTTGGGTGAGGGTTGTTACGCACACGTACTGGTCTGCTTTACAGTTAGCACCTGCATCGCTGTACAGATGATTGTCTGTACAAATACCATAATCCTTGCTGTAGGCATATGATGTTAGTGATGCAAACTGGCTGATGTCAATCGTACCGGCCGCGAGTAATACCGCAAGTAGTCCGGCAACTGGACGCTTCCAGTTCCTTTTTTTATGTTTTTGCATAGATTCTCCTTCCTTTCTTTTTTATAGGCTAATTATGGAAGGAAAACATACGAATTCGGTTTTATATTAGTGTTTTTGTTTGTATACAAAAAAAGAACCTTCCCAATTAGGAAGGCTCTTTAAAAAGGTTCTATTCGTAATGGATGTATTCGCCGAAATTGTAGTTGTACGATTGTCTGGTTCCCAGTTTCGATGTTTCACGCCAGTCATCGGTCAGATTAATGCCACCATTTTCGGCCATGTGAGGTACACCGTCTACCTGTACAATCCAACATGCATGTACAGTGTCGCCGACAATGGCACATTTTAAACCAAGCAGTGTTGCAAGTAAGTGTCCGGTATTGGCATAATCAATGCAGACTCCTTTTTTATTGAGTAATACCTGATGGTATGCATTATATGTATGCAGGCTTGGATTATTCTTTACTTCATTATCATACTGAGAACCCCTTAAAAGTTCCTGGATCTTTGCAAGTCTTTCCGGTTCCGTAGCGTGCTCGAAATCAAAACTGTTCAGCCAGTTTTTCAACACTTCACAAACATCGTTAAGAGCTTTTCTTTCTTCTTCTGAATACCAGCTGTCGTCATGCATGGTATTGGTCTGCCCAGTTAATTTGCTGATAATGTATGCATTATTAGGGGACACGATAAAACTATTATGCCCACGTAAATCATGATGACTCTTCTCATCTGTATACCAGTTGTCTGCATTAAGATTTTCAATATTTAACGCATACAGATCCACCACCCTTTTCAATGGGTAATTCGCATCATACGTCACATCACGTACCGTGCCGCCAGCATAGGTGGCGCCGATTTCTTCCGCTGTTGCGGTCTTGATTTTTCCATTATCATCCAGAACACGTCCAAGATAATCAATGGTTACACCGGCCGGCGTGGTCCAGGAATCAAACGTCGGATAGACCTGTGCATTCATATACATTTTGTCTGTATATCCGGCAGATTTATAATCACCTCTTGGACCATAATAATATAAAATATATTCACTACCGCCGCTTGTATTTTCCCACCAAAGATTGTCCCCTGCCTGTACTTTCTGTGTTGGATATACCAGTCCTGTTCCAACTGGATTTACTTTTGTGGTATTTTCAAGTTTATCGACATCCCTCATATAGCTTACAAGACTGTGCTGCTTCGCGTTGGATTTTGCCGGGGTACCGCTATTTCCGGAATTTCCAGAATTTTTTACAGCCCCCTGTGTTTTTACCACACCGTTTTCTACCCACTGTCCGTCTGCATTTACGGTATAGCCGTCCGGGGTTGTGGTGTTGGTTAAGAGGTAACCGTCTGCACCGAAATAATAACTCTCGGAAATGCCGTCCCCATTACCATCCAGCCATTTCCATTCATTCTTCGGGTAGCTGCCGTTTTCATCCCACCTGTATCCGGTCGCATCCTGTTTCCATTGTCCTGCAAATGCAGTTGTCGCGGAACCGGCTGCCATAGCTGTTGCCATTGCAAGAGCCGTTGCTCTTTTTAAAAATCGTTTTCTCATTTTGCATCCTCCCATGTAAGAATTATTACTTTCTTATTTATGCATTCATTATAGCGTGTGGCAATCATTCTGGCAAGCTATTTGATTTCTGCGGATATCCAAATATGCGTTATTTTCATGTGCGTGTGATAACGATGGAGAAGGAATACGGATCAAAAGATATCTACATGTTCTCCACAATATCGACTACACCACTTTCTTCTTGCATATCATCCGTCTCAAGCTCTTCTGTTTTTTCAGATGTTTCCTTGACATTTTCTTCCTCAGCATCCGCATCTGTGTCTACGTCTACTGACTTATCTACAGCCTCATCATTGTTCGCTTCATCTATCAGAGCTGCCGCGGTCTGCTCCACCTCGTCATCCTGTTCCTGCATGGTTGTCTCGATCTCAAAGACCATATTGTTCTTTGTCAGCTTTGCAACGTAGCAGCCCGCAGTTCCGTTTCCGACCGGAATGTATACTTTACCGTCCATGGTCTCGAACTGGCGGATGTAGATGGTCGCATTCGGTTTGCCGGTGCCGTTCAGCTCCGCAATCAGCTGACCGTTATACATGTATCTGGTGGTGTAACAGTATTCCTCTGCCGCATCATCCAGGCGGTACAATTCTACGGTAAAGACAACACCGCTCTGGTACAGAATGAACTGTGTGCCATTACCGCTTCCCTTAGCGGAATCCACGGACATTTCCTTGTACTTATATCCTTCCGGGATCCCATATTCTACCCAGGTATTCGGTTTTGCATAGCCGGTCTTTTCCTCTCCGACCTGCGTTCCGTTGCATACGAACCGAATGGTGTAGTTCGGCTCGGTTACCGGAGTATCATCCTTTTTGGAATCATCGGTTCCGGATTTTTTCAGGGTTACGGTAAAGACCGTTCCGTCCTCGCTTGCGCTGAGAATGGTGCCGCCGCTTAAAACAGAACCACTTCCGCTTGTTACTTCCACTTTATCCATTTCATAACCGTCCGGGATATTCCAGTCCTCAATCACCTGGTTCTTTGTGGTTGTTCCGGTTACGGAACTGATCTCTGATCCATCATATACGAACCGGATGGTATATCCGACTGCATTTTTTCCGTAAGGAATGGTGCCATTCGTATATGCCAGTTTCTTTGTGGTGTAGTAATTTTCTTCCGGCAGCGTAAATTTCATGCCGGATGCCCAGCTGATGTCTTTGCTGCTGTATTTTGCATTGATCTGCTTATTGACCTTGGAAGCAATGTTGGATGCGTTCTTTGCGTCTGCTTCATTCGCAAAGACCACGCAGATACCGTAATTAGCCTGCTTATGGTCGATCCGGTCAGACAGGTATGCCACGATCTTCGCAACGGTTTCATCCACGGTTGTGTAATCCACAGCCAGCTTCCCATCTGCTTTATAGGAGGCAATCGTGGTTTCTACTGCCGCATCCGCCTCTGCGATTTTCTGGTCATTGTGTCCAGGGATAAGGCCGTATTTGTAATAGTCATATACCGCATTTCTGTCATATGTGGTTGCTGTTGCGCTGAGACTTACACTGTATTTATCCCGGCTGCCTTCTACGTTTTTCACCTGGTCATCCGTCATATTGACAGCGCCGCACTCAATGAAGGTCGCTCCTACCGGGATGGAACCGGTTGCGGAGCCTCCAGGAACTGAGTTTCCTGCATGTTCTTTATCTGCAAATGTCACATCCACCCAGTACCAATGACCATCCAGCTTGATTGCGTTGAAGGAATGTCCCGGTCTCTCCACAAACTTTACGGTCAACCCGCAAAGCTTTGCAGTCTGCAGGAAAGCGTCCGCATAGCCATCACACATGGCTTTGCCGCTGATGATACAGCTGTAAGCGGTTGCCATGGTCCAGTCTTCCGACTGTTCGTATACGCAGTTCTCAGAAAGCCACTGGATGATCTTCATTTCTTTCTCGAAGTCAGTCATGTCATCCGCGATGTTCTCATCCTTGAATGTAAGAATGGCCGCTTTGGTTTCCGCCCATTCGGAAGCAGTCATCTTGCCAAGATTTCCATAATTTTCATCATGGACATAGCTGGTGTTCGTGTTTGATCCAGATGAAGAACCACCGGAACCGCTGCCGCCTGAATTACCGCCGGAGGAGCTGCTTCCGGAAGATGAACTTCCTCCAGAGGATGAACCACCGCCACTGCCATGTGAGGAACCGCCGCCTCCGCCGCCACTGGAACCCTTGCTTGCGGTGCTTGTACCAGTGCCACCACCCGGGCCTCCTGCAGAGCCGTGTTTGGCTGGTCTTTTGACTGCAGTGCCGCCCACCATCCATGCGCCATCCGCGTTTACGGTGAAGCCGTCAGGTGTGGTTCCGTTTAAAACACACCAACCGTCTGCATCAAAGTAATAGCATTCGGCAATACCATCATTGTTTCCGTCCAGCCATTTCCATTCGCTTTTTGGATAGGAACCATCAGAGTTCTTCCACCACCACCGGCCGGCATTTGCGCCTTCACCGCAAATCCACGTTCCATTCGGTACCGCGATCCGGTCATCGCGGGTTTTCACAACACCGTTCTCCGTCCACGCACCGTCTGCATTTACGGTATATCCGTCGGGGGTCGTGGTTGCCGCAGCCATATAACCGTCCGAGCCGAAGTAATAGCATTCAGAAATGCCGTCCCCGTTTCCGTCCAGCCACTGCCAGCCGTTTGTATGGTATGCATTTACACCGGTCTGAAATCTCCATCCTTTTGTATCCTGCTGCCACTGCCCTGCGAATGCGGTGGTGGCGGAACCGGCTGTCATTGCCGCTGCCAGCGACATGATCATCGCCCGCTTGTACAGTTGTCTTTTTCTCATAAAAACCTCCCATTTGTTTTGCTTCTATTTTTCTGTTCATGTGTATATTATAACCTTTCCCATCATTTCAGGATTGTTTGGTGAATCTGCGGATATGAAAATTTGCATTATTTCCCAAAACAGCAAATCAGCGCGGCTCTTCCTGTGACTGGTATCATGGGAATCCTCGCGCTGATTAAATAAAAAGAAAGGATAAAGAGTAGTAAAGAACGCGCCATATTTTTTATATAGGGGTGGTGGTATGAAGTAGATGGAATGTTCATTGCTACGTTATAATTATGGAAGAAAAAATGTGAAAAACCGCAAACATAGAGCGTATTAATGTTTTTGAGTGAAAAAGAATATTTACAGAGAAATTTTATGGTTACTGCAAATTATTCCTGTTCCTGTGCCTGTATTTTTTCCTGTTCTGTCCGTTCAGGTTCCAGTTCCCGTCCATATGCAATTTCGGCCTTGGTTGCGGCTGCACAGAGTTCCTCGTGCTCATCTGCTGCTTCAAACGCATTAATCGGTTCCTCGTCCACGAACAGGGTTGTTTCGCCGGTTGAAAGATCGAGATGCACTTCTTCCCGTGGGTTTTGTGCAGAGTATAAAATCATTTCTGTTTTTCTGTCGGAATCCTCCAAAAGATACCCGGAAAACCACTGATCCAGGTGCTGATTTTTCCATAGAGTTTCCGCCAGGATTTCCTTATCTGCCGACTGCCGCTCCGGTTCTGTTTTCGTTGACGGTTTCTCCTGTTCCTCGCTCAGACTATGTTCCGGTACAAAAACATCTTTGGTGTATAACACTTCTCGGCTCAAAAGCGCTTCAATCTGTTTGTGAATCATCTGCTCCATCAGTTTTACACGTTCCGGCTCAAATTTTTCATCTCCACGGAAAGAAAACTGAAACGATTTCATGCCAATGAGGATCGCCCTGATTTCAGATGTCATTGCCTGCTGTCCAATTCTGGTAAAATCTTCGCCGATTCTTGGTCCGTAATCTCTCATTTTAGTTCCGATATGTTCCCAATCGCTTCTTTCGATGTATGGGAGCATGGATAAATTGAGATCAAATACCGGAGCCATACGGATCGGCTTTTGCGTATCGTTTTCTACCAGGACGCCATGATTGCCTGCATGTCGGTCTACGTTGAATGTCAGGGAATCCAGTACGATCATTTTCCGGAATAACGTTTCCGACCCAAGCTCCGCATAGAAACGCATCAGGGATTCCGGAGAGCTGTGGTTAATCGGAAATCTGGAAATTGGAACATAGCCATACGTTTCATTTGTGAACAACGGGCATTTCGAGGCCAGTTCCCCGTGCAGACGCACAAGCTGGTATGGAATGGCATCTTGTCCTAAAATTCGTTGTGCAACCTCCGATGCCATAACCTCACAATACGGTTCCAATCCGGCGTTCCTTGCCCCATCACTGCCACGCTTATACAGAAAGATCTGTCCATTATCTTCCCGCATCCAGCATTTCCGAAAGCTCCCGTCTGTGGAAAGTTCTGGGCTGGTTTCGCTCATTTTGATTCCATACAGCCCCATTCCCTCAAACGCCATTTTTGAAATTGTTTCGTCAAATGGGTTTCGGTAAAATGAAATCCGTTCCCATGAAACATTTTCGTGTTCCGATTTGATCCAAAATGTATCGTTGATGGAAGCAGCGTGAGTGATTTTGATAAATCCTTCGGTTTTATCGCAGCCGCAGTCCGCCATAATCTGCTTTAAATGGGCATTGTGTTTCGATGCTTTTCTGTTCTCAATCCATTTTTCGATATAATCAAACCCGATTGGCAAAGGAGATTTTCCGGTGTGCTCGAATCGGAATTCATCCCCGAATGTTCCGTGGCGCAGTTCAAAGGTTCCTACTTCCGCATTCTTATTCATCAAGTAATATTTCACGATCTCGCCTCCTTTCGATATGATACAGTATACCATACAGAATTGGAAAATTATAGTCTGATTATGTAAATCACTCTTTTCGTAACAGGTGATATGGCAAAGCACAGAACAAAACCGTGTGCCTTGTTTTGTTCCCTGATTTTCTTAATCACAACTTCCTTTCTTGTCATTGGATCGACATTTGATGCCATGCAGCATGTGCGTTTTGTAGTTACATTTTGAGAAACCATCCCGGCTCATTCGCATCACGCAATGAAAATACCGGCTTTTTTCATTTCTTTCTTGGTTTTTTCATTCTTCAGGCGGAAATGGTTCTTGTGATAATACAGATCATCCCGTTCCGATACCGGCAATGACTGATGGAGAAAAGTAATAGGAATATCATACAGATCTCTCACTGCTGAGCCTAGTTTGAATTTCCCCAGCAACTTGTTTCCTTTTGTACTTGAGAACAGATCATAAAGCTGATGCACATCCGTAAATGGCCCAATCATCTGTAACATCCGACGAAAACAGATCTCAGCGCGCCTTCTGCTGCCCTCATCCCCTCGGGCAAAGAATCCCTTCTTAAACCGGGTAATCTCGCCGCTTAAAACGCGGTCATAATAATCTTCTACGGCTCTGTTTTCATCATAGTAATAACGATCCGGATAAAGCTTATGTACCAGATACTGGAGGCTTTCCATCGGTTCCAGTTCCACCGGGAACTTGATGCGCTGGCGGACCATGCTGTCCACTTTCAGACGCTTTAAGATCGCGGGATCAATGTTTGCATGTACCTGTTCCGGGGTCCAGCCCAGGTAGTACTCGAAGGCATAGCGGATGATTTTTAAGGCTCTGGCCTCATCTACCGGATTATATTCCTTCTTGCCATTCATGGTTGATTCAAACAACTCCTTGCCACAGGTTTCTTTCTGACCTATCATCACAAGGTCATATAAATGAAGTTCTGCGTCCATGTTACTCATCCTCCCTTTTCCCGGAATGCTGCCGTCTGGCTATCCCTTCTTCAATCCAGTCGAAAATTTTGTAAGAATTGATGCGGGGACCGACAAAAAATGTCAGTCCTGCACATACCAGAAATGCTGTCATGCTCTACCTCCCGTCTGTAAATTTCAGCTCTTCGTTGATCTCCTGTTTCACCGTGATCATTCTGGAGGCTGCCTGATATGCGGCTTTCATGATTTCCGCATAGTTCGTAAAAATTTCTTCTCTGGTCAGCGCATCTTCCACCGTAAACTTGTCCGCGCCGGAACGCTTCAGGGCGCGTTTGCGCATGCGTGCAATCTGCGCCATGTTAATAAGGTAGGAGTATTCCGAAATACTCTTACTCATGAGTTTTGCCAGTTTGTTTAAGTTATCCACCGTGTCAATGGACGGCGGCAGATCCAGTTTAAACCGGTTGGATGCTGCAGCCATCAGTTCTTCCGGCGGCATGGAAAGCAGTTCTTCCATGGAATAATCATCAAAGCGTCTGATACCGTCTTTCCCCATAGTTCTCTCCTATCTCCCCGCAATCTGCAGAATCATATTAAACAGCATGCTTCTGGACCCCGGATTGATGAGGGTCACCAATCCGATGAACACCAGAACCGTAAACAGAACATAGATAATACCACGCAGAAAGCCAAACAAATAATCTTTTGCATTCTTTTCACGTACCTGCATTCCGTTCCCGTCTTCCGGGATTCCGTTCTGTTTCTTTAATGTTTCCTGTTTCTTTTTTGCCTGTTCCTCTGCTTCCGTTAACAGCGCAAGTCGTTTCTTAAATCTTCCCATTACTTACCTCCCGGATGACCGGTACTTGACTGCGGACATCACTTTTTTGAAACACTCATCCGCTTCTTCGGTCCCGGTGTCCGCTGGTTCAAAAGGATCCGGAAGAAATGGCAGGAACGATGTGAATTTTCCTTTGGTACCCATCAGATCAAGGATTTCATCGTGATCCTTTGTGCGGACAAAGTTAAAAATCCATACACTCCTGTCATATGTTTTGTCACGGAGCAGTTCTTCGCAGGCAAATATTTCATTGGCTTTCATTCCGCCTACCAGAATAGAAGCACTGCAGTTTAAAAATTTTTCCCGGTCAAACCCGTCTCCCATCACATTTCCAAAGTCACATACCAGATAGTCATAGTGAGTGCCGCCTTCCGTCAACTCCTGCAGCTTCTCCTCGTGGTAAGTCTCAATGCCGCATACTTCCAGTTTCCCGGATTCCGTTTCCCTGCAGTCCTCATACATGGAACGACAGCTCCAGAGATAGTCCTGTCCGTTTACTTCCACATATGCCGCGTTGTAGCCATAGCGTTTTAAAAATGCGACCAGTTGGATCGCTGCCGTGGTTGTGCCGATCCGCGGCATCACTCCGGCAATATGAATGATTCCTTCCATACCAATGCCTCCATTTCCCAGTTTTTCTTTAATTGTAATAATTATGGAAGATTTGATACAATCATCGGTTTCTGCGGATATGAAAAATGTCAGTATTTCTCATTTCTTGCACACATAACAACACACATGGGAAACTTAGAACCCGTGTGTGGTACGAATAGTGTTGGTTTGGATGGTTACAGTTTTCAGATTGGTTTTGCGTGGCACAGTAGAGTTTTCAGATTACTTTCCCGCTCCCCGCGCTTTGTGGCATTTAAGAATTTCTCCACCATCCCCGGAACCGCTGTGATTACAACTTCCTTTTTTGCTCTCGTAATCGCCGTATAGAGCAGTTCTCTGGACGCCATGACTCCGCTTTCTTCCGGAAGAAGCAGGTGTACCCGGTCGCACTCAGCACCCTGTGATTTGTGCACCGTCAGCGCGTAGGAAAGCGTCATGCCGTCGCAATCGCGCACCGGCAGGCACAACGACTTGTCCCGAAATTCAAGCTGCAGCTGACCGTCATGAATCGCTGTCAGTATACCTACATCCCCGTTCATATAGCCGCACGGATAGTTGTTATGATTCATAATAATCCGGTCATTCTCGTAAAAGGTGATATTTCCAACCCTTACGCATGGCCCATGCCCCGTAACCATTTCCTGCAAAAGCCGGTTTACGGCATTGCCTCCGGCTTTCCCTGGTTTAACCGGTATCATATACTGAGTGTCCTTACGCACTCCTTCCCTGCGGATCACGTTTAAGATGGCATCATCATCCCGTACAACATGAATCTGGAAATCCGCTCCCTGCACAAGCTGCTCGCCCCTGCGCATGGCAATGGCATTCTTGATAATGGTGCTGCCGGCTTTCTGACGGATGGTTTCCTTCAGATGAAAAACCGGAAGAATTGCAGATTCCGCCAGATCCCGCAGCACCTGTCCCGGCCCGACGCTTGGAAGCTGGTCGTAGTCCCCCACCAGCAACACCGTGGTTCCTGATGGAATTGCCGCGAGGAATGCAGCCAGCAGCTCCGTATCGCACATACTCATTTCATCCGCAATGATCAGATCATACGGCAACGGTTCCGGCCGGATGTCCCGGTTATACCATTTCAGCCCCATGGATTTATGCATGGTCATGGCCGGGAATCCGCTTACTTCCGACATTCTGGAAGCCGCACGCCCGGTCGGGGCACATAAAAGGATCCGGTCCGACGGATGGACATTCCGGTATGCCTGTACCAGACCGTTGATCGTTGTGGTCTTCCCGGTACCCGGACCACCAAGAAGCACTGCAATACCGCCGGAAGAAAGAAGTTCGAATGCAGACTTCTGTTCCTCGTTATAACAGATATGGTTAAATTGCTCCACATCCTCAATGATCAGGCCAAAATCAGTGGAGCACGGCTTTGCCGACCGCATCAGTCTTTTAAAATTGGCAACGATCTCTTTCTCCATATCAAAAAGCGTCCGGTCCGTCACAAACATCGTTTCGCCGTCCTGACAGAGCCGAATGGAACTGCTTGAGCAGAGAGCGATTTCTGCCAGTTCTTTTGGCACATCCATTGTGCTCTTTCCATATTTGTTCGCATAAGCACAGATCCATTCTACCATTTTGTCATATTCCATCCGTGTGTGGCCACCATGTTTCATTCTGCTTACAGCATGCCGTACCAACGCATCCAGTCTTTCAAATGCCCATGGATCCTGTCCAAAACGCGCTGCCATCCGGTCGCAGACCAGGAATGAAACTCCATACCGATAAAGGATAAAAGGGTTTTCCATGACTGTATTCAGACTGCCTCCATGGCTCATATATGTACAGATCCCGTTATACGGAACATTCATGGACGCCAGGAAATAAACCAGACGATCATCTTCCATCCCGTCACGCAGGAATCCGGCAACGGCATCCGCTCGTTGTTCCCCCAATCCTGGGATACCAAGCAGGGTCTGCTTCAGGTCGTCATTCATCCGTGCGTACCCGAAGATGTCCGACCCGATCCGCTGCACCACCTTTTCAGCCCATTCCGCTCTCATGCCGGACACACGGTTCGTCAGTACGTGTACCGCTTCTTCTTCATTTTCCGTCCATTGGCGGGCGCTCTGCAGTCGAAATGTTCCATCGTAGGCATAATCTCCATCCAGCAGATAATTTGCCCGCACATCCGGGTTCCGGAAAAGTCCGACGGCTGTCACGCGTTTCTTTTCCGGTCGGATAAAAAAATCATAATAACCGATTCCCGTATCTGGATCACGCTGAAGTTCTTGTATGAATTTTCCTTTTAGCTGCATCTTCTTTCTCCTTTTCTGTCCGTATCGTACCATGTCCGTACCTATGTGCACCAATTCCTTCTTTCTGCGGATAAGCATTTTCCCTGCTTTGCAAAAAGAAAAACGGATTCCGTTTGGAACCCGTTTCTGTTCTTATTTTTTAACACCTGGGCCTGTGGCGCTGTCTGCCAGTTCGGAACTATCCGCGGTTTTCGAAGCTCCTTCCACAGTGCCATCTGCACCGATTGCGCGTCCGTCCGGCGCCTTTCCTCCGATCTGCATCTTTCCGTCTGCCTTGAAGTAATAATCCTTTCCACCCCAGGCTGCCAAGCCATCCGTTACCATGTAGCCGTCCTTATCAAAGAAGTACCAGGCATCCCCTTCCTGTTTCCAGTCCTGTTGGAGGTAGGATCCGTCTTCATTCCGGTAGAAATATCTGCCGTCTTCCGCCTGCTGCCATCCGGTGTTTAAATACGTCACCTGCTGGTTGGACGGGCTTTTTTCGCCTCCCAGGTAAGTCGTTTCGGTCAGCACCCTATATTTCTCTTTATTGGCGGCCGCCTGTTCCTCGGATACCTGGAAACTCCCTCCTTCCGTCCATTCCCCGAGTCTGCCATCTTCCGCAACCGGGCGTACTTTATAAGCGTAGGAGCCCGCTTTTGTCATGAATGGGCGGAAATCATACTGTACGCCGCCAGTCTGCGCAAGTCTGGTCTTATTTTTCGAATCTGTCAGCCGCAGTTTATAATACTGGGTACCGTTTGCCGCTTCCCAGATACCGTATCCGTCCTTGTTCCAGGATGCTGCATCCACGGTTCCAAGGTAGGATTCGATGTTATTCAGCTTTGCGGTAATAATCAGGGTAGAACCGTTATCCCGGCGGGATGCGCGCACGAACTGGGCGCCCTCACCGTTTAACTTGACTTTATCGGATTTGGTGATGTTGAAATAATAACCGTCATCCGCGGACAGTTCCACCACATAGGTTTTATTATCCCCTTCGTATTTTTTTGATTCGCTCTCATCCCCGGAATAATACTCTGAAGCTAAAGATACGCTCCCTGCCGAATAGTGGTTGCCGCGGGTATCCGCCTCCACATCCGGTTCTTCCTCCCCGGAATCTTCCGCGTGGAAGGAAATACTCACACTGTTGATCTTTTCTGCTGCATTTGCCGTCAGTGGCACTGCCATGACCACGGCTGCCGCCATGGCCGGCCATAACCATTTTCTCATGATGCCTTGTCCTCCTCTTTCTTTTTTGTGTTCTGACAAATATATTCATATATCTGCCGGATACATCGGTTTACGTTGTTCTGATTGATAAATAAAAGTTTTGCGTCCTTGTTCTTAAAATCCAGACATTTGTAATACATACTGTGGTTTGCATGCTGTAAATGGTACACCACAAAGTTTGCGTTACGGAACACGGACTGGGGAACTGAATACTCCCTTGGTTCGATAAACCTGGACTGCGGGAATTCCACCTTCATTGCCGTGCGCCATGAAGGATGTCCGCATACAAAGATAGTTCCGGCATCCACGATCGCTTTCTTCATTGCTTCAATCTCCCCAGTCTTGTCCGCAATATCCGTATCATCCTCTTCTGTTTCCTGTGCGGACAGCAACTGTTCCATCATTTCTTTTAACTGGGCATTTTCCGCAACCAGTGCACTCTTTCTGTTTTCTGCTTCCTTTTCCAGTTTTCGGCTCTTTTCCTTTTCTGCGCCAATTTTCGTCACCAGTTCCCGGTTCTTTGTGCGGAGCATTTGTATTTCTTCCGTATCTTTTTGCTTCTGCGGACCGTTTTTTATTTCCGGTACCGAAAGCTGTGTTGTTTCCGACTGCATTCCTGTTTCCTGTATGTTTGATAAAACCTGCTCCAATACATTTTCCGCATTGATGGCGCGCCTTGCAAGGATGCGAATCAGGAGAGCCGCGATTTTTTCCCACGTATGAAGGGACTCCCACATATCCGGTCCCAGATCCTCTTCCTGTACATCTTCTTGCTGAGCGCAGGCGGCGTTTACTGCCGTCAGATCTTCCGGGTATACCTCTGCGTTGTACAGCTCTTCCACACTGAGTCCGGAATTTTGCATCATACTGCAGATAAAAAACAGGTAATCCGCATTTGTATTATGTTGCTCCTTATCGAATGTCCGTTTCGCCTCTTTTTTTACTTCCGGATCCTCATCCCATACAGTCCCGGAAAATCCATCCTCACGTTCTGCTACTGCAGGATGTTCCAGGGCTTTTTTCATCATATTCGTACAGGTATTCGGCAGCTGCATAAATGGCCTTAAAAACTCATCCGGCCCATCCGGCAGTGGCTGGACGGCAAGTGGGAACTTCGGCATTTTTGAGAAAGCGCTTTTTTGTTTTTGTTCTTTTTCCAGTATCTGCCTAGTCGCCCTTGCGGTACGGTAATAGAATATTTCCGTTGCCCCCGCAACATTTCCAATCAGATCTCCGAACCGGATTCCTGTTTTTGCTTTGCACTTTTCCGGTATTTCGTTAAAATACGGCAATGGGATGTTACGGCGGACATGTTCAACAAAATCACGGACAACCGCATCCAGGCTTGGAGTTGTAAAGTCCATGGTTGTCCTATTAAAATATAATGACAGCCAGGCCGTGGCAATGTGTCTGGTATCAAATGCCCCGGCAGTCAATACAGCTGCCATATACATGGTGCCGTCTCCTTCCATGCATGCATTTGGTTGGGCTTTCTTTAGTAATTTAAACACCTGTTTCCATGTCTGACTGTTTTCATAGAGGCAGATCATGACGATTTCCCGGTATCTCACCCGAGCCTGCGGAGTCAGTGTTCTTGCCAGTTCCTCTACACCGTATTCCTGATAAAGCTTTTCGGTTTCCTCGTCGTCGACACGATAGGACTGGTAAATCCGGTCAATCCTGTCATGGATTCCCGGGCAGGATGCCAGGATATACGCTAATAGCGGTATGACTTCCCGGTGCATCTTCTCCCTGTTTTTTAAATTCTGTTCTTCTTCCTCATGAAAGATTCGGATGTCCCCAATCAGAGCATCCAGTTTCTTGTAATAATCTCTGAGTTTCTGCATTTGCCTTTCCTTTCTCCGGTACTATACTGATTGTTCCGGGTCGTCGTGTTCATTATCCGCAGGATTCACAGGCTGGATCGGATAAAAAGAAAATACCTTCATGCCCTCTCCGATTGCTTCCACCATGGCAAGAAATTCTTCCCTTGCATCTTCCATCCGCTCATAACTTGCAATCACCGCCCCGGAGTCCGGAAGTTTTTCCGTTCCCCGGTATGCGCGGATGGAAAAACGGTTGGTTTTGCAATCCGGCCGGTTTTTCCGTATGTGTTCCGTGTCATTCACGATCATGATGTCACTGCAATCTTCAGTCTTGAAAAGTTTTGTTCCGGTCTGATCCAAAAGATACATTTGATTCGCCTCCTACAGTTTTGATACAAGCAGTGCCGTAGCTGTATCCACACCTGCTACAAATGCGCTGCAGACTGCCATGGAAAGCATGACAACCGCGGTCCCCTTGGCGGTTTCCAGCTTCGACGGAAGTGTCAGGCCGACCGGCTTTTTCCAGTTTTTCCACGTCTGTGCGACTTTTTTATGAAATGCCAATTTTTCTTTCTGCTTTTTTTCTTTTCCCATTCTTTTCCTGCCCGGCACGGTGCCGGGCGCCTCCTTTCGCTATCGATACGTTTTGGCAAGACCTGCCGGGATCAGAAAATTCTTTCTTCCCATGGACCGTAATGCAAGGCCTGCGCGTACTTTCTTATACTCTTCCAGCGCTACGTTTGCGCAGATGAAGCTGGATGTTCCCGCAATGGATACGGAACCGATCCCTGCCGCATTGCAAATGCCGTATGAGGCAAGTACCACCGCTACCATAATGAGGTTGCCGCGCATGGCTACTTTTCTGCTGAGCCGTCCGATGTAATCTGCCGTCGGTCTTCCCGGGCGGATTCCCGGGATAACTCCACCCTGTTTCTTTAAGTTATCCGCAATTTCTACCGGATTAAATCCAATGTCCAGATAAAAATAGGTAAACAGAATAGTGAGTATCAGGTAAAGTGCGGCACCGACCGTGTATTTCGGCATATCCGGTCTAAACCACATGGAGGTGTTTAAAGCACGGATCACCTTTCCAATCAGTCCTTCCTGCAGCTTTGGAACAAACTGTGCGACCAGGATCGGGAAACTCATCATGGATCCGGCAAAGATTACCGGCATGACGGAACAGGTTAATAACGGAATCGGAAAGGTACTGTCTGAACCGGCCACCGTTTTCCTGGTCTGGACAACCTGCAGTTTTTTCACCGTTTCCTGACATACCACGCAGATTGTAAGCACTGCCATGGCCAGTACGGCTGCTGCAATGCAGGTCACGATCATCCCGGTGCGGCTCTTGACCGATGCGTATTCCCAGATGCCGGTCAGATCGGACGGGATGGATGAAACGATGTTGCAGAACAGAATCATGGAGATTCCGCTCCCAATCTCAAGCTTTTCCAGGAATTCCCCGAGGAAAATGATAAAGATGCCGCCGACGGACCAGATCAGTGTTGCTGCCAGGACGGTTTTCCAGTTATACGGGTCAAGCAGGCCCCGCCCGCCAAGGCCAATGGCCATGGAAACTGCCTGGAGAATTCCCAGTACGCCTCCTGTGATATTGATCAGCCGTTTATAACGATCCATTCCTGTTTTGCCATCTTTACGCATTTCTTCCAATGCCGGGAACACCACGGTAAGAAGCTGGATGATAATGGATGCAGTGATGTATGGACTTACGGATAGTGCAAAGAATGACATCTGAAGCATTGATCCGCCCGTGATGGAATTGAAGAATCCAAGCCCGTCCACGTTTAACAGTGACTGGATATAAAGTCGGTTTACAAACGGTAATGGGATGTTGGATCCCACCCGCACAAACGCCATGCTGAGAATGACAATGGCGATTTTCTGCCATAAAGGAAGCTCCTTTAAACGGCGTGTCATGGATCTGTAGCTGTACATTTATGATTCCTCCTGTTCTGTTTTGGTTCGTGCGGCACGCAGGCGTTCTGCCGCTTCCTGCCTCTGTTCTTCCGTGAGTTCCCGTTTGACAATGGATGAGCGCGAAGAGATCAGACGTTTCTTAGTGCGGTATACCTTTGCTACCAGATTGCCGTACATGTCACGGATTTCTTTCAGGCATGTCCAGTCCGGGCAGTCATCACTCTGCGCGAATTTGTCATATTTTGTCATCATGGTGGTGTCCGATGTATAAATGTTTGCGTATTCCTCATCCCGTGAAAAGGTGATACATGTTTCCTGTTCCGCGATGCTTACTCCCATGCTTTTTCTCCTTTCTCTTTCCAATAGACCCTGAGATTTTTACAAGCTCCGAAGCAACGTTCCATACGTTCCGGCAGTTCTCCTGCTGCTTTCCCGCCAGCACATACAATATATACGGTCTCTTCATCCGGGCGCAGGGCCTTCATCCTGCCGTACAACGCGCACAGATCGTCAAAACCATAGGCTTCTTTGCCTGCCAGGGTAAAATCATACACAGCAACCATACCGCGTTCATCCCGGAAACGGAACACATCAGCTTCTGGTTCATCTCCGTATACCCGGTAGCACCGACGTTTTCCCATGTTGCGGTACATAGCCAGTTCCATGGCATTACGTTCCTTCCGAATCCTATCGTTTGCCGCCGGCCCCTGGGTTTCCGGCTGCTTTGTCATAGTTTCGGTACAAGTCTTTGTTATTTTCGGTTCCGGGTCTGACTGAGCTATTGCCATGGCCGCCCTCTGCATTGCCATAGCAGCTTTCTGCTCCGGCATCTGTTCTGTCTGCACTTTTTTCAGACTGCGTTTTTCTTTTTTTATCTTCTTTGGTTCCGGCAACGTCTGCGTATCTGCCGTTACCGGCTCAGTGTCCTTTGCAACCGCTGTCTTTCTGGCTTCCGGCTTCGTGTTTAAAAATTCTTCCGGAATATGGATGTTTTCCTTCGGCACCGTCATCAGGTCTTCCTGATTCTCATAACTGAAACGTTCCAGATATTGCTGTCGTTTCTCCGCATCTTTTGCCGCTTCCTGCAGTGTCTGGATACAACCGTCAATTTCAGTTCTGAGTACTTCCGTTGTTTTTTTCGGCGGTTGCGTTCTTTCTCCAGTTTCCGGATGAATTTCCGTTTCGTCCTGTTCATATCCGGCTGCCATTTTCAGTTCCTTTAAGGTAACAAGTCCCTGGGATGATGCCGCGATCTGTTGCATAATGCCGATGCTCGGCGGCTTTTTCACCTGCATGGTCATCAATCGGTCTATGTACTCACTATTCAGCTTTGATAGCCTGCAGTATTCAAATGGCGTTTTTTCTCCCATGGCCTGCTTGACCAGCTGGGACATTTTCTGCTTGTCAAATTGCTGTTCCAAAATTCTCCCTCCTTTGTTCGTGATACGAAAAAGTATACTGCGCGTTCCGTTTTGCATCGATTTCGTGACCCTTGCGGATAAGCGATTTCATACTTTTTCCTGTAGAAATTATGGAAAGAAAACACTTCTTTTTGGTTTCCTTTGCCGCGCTTTTGAAATATGTGATTTTCTGATATCCGCAGAAATTCATTTACGGGGCTACGATATATTTCATGCTATAATAGGTGCATCAAAATAGGAAGGAGCTGACCGGGATTTCCCGGCAGCATGGAAATTTATGGACAGCATTTTAGAAAGAAAGCAGAAACGGATCCATGAGCTGGACCGTGAAATTGAAAAAGCTGGTCTTGAGTGCGGCTGGGATGACGGCAGCGGCACCTTTGAGGTCTTGGATCGCCTGGCAGAAGGCAGGGCATCCGCACTGGAACAGAAACGTGCGGATAAGCAGCCGGTCGGACGCGAGCTGGAAGTCCTGCGTATGATGCATGAGCGCAGCCGGCTGATCCGTGACCTCGAAGCTGGAAACAATAATGAGAGGGGAAGATAACCATGAAGAAAATGATACTGGTATGGCTTGCGATTCTTTCTTGCGGCGTCGCATTTCTGGCGTTTTTAGCATACAAAGGAATTCCCGCATCGAAAGAATCCTGGAAACATGCGATCGTCGAAGAAGCAAATTAAGAAGGAGGAAAACTAAATGAGCTATCAGACAGATTTGGAGTTTGCCAGAGGTAAGGCAAATGCATGGAAACATTTACAGGAAAAAGCGGCGAATGGCTGGCGTCCTGCTTATGCAGAAGAGCTGGAGCAGTATGCATGCCGCAAGCGCATGGAGGCTGAGGATGAGATGCAGAAAATCCTTGCAGAGATGCCTTCAGAGGAGGATTCCGCAAAACCAGAAGGTGGCAGAAAAATTACATTAACCAAAACCGGCACCAACATTTGCGTCGATTCGAATCTCGAAGATCAGGATTTGATAACATCAATCGTCGCATACTCGTGACTTCAGTCGTGAGTTAGGCGATTGTCAATTTGTGCAGCGATTCTTCCATAATTCTCACAGAAAGGAGGCTGCCAGATGAAACTCAGTATGACATACCGCATCAGAACAAAGGGATTTAATCACATCTTCAATGAAACGGTCCGTCTGTATCGTCAGGCCGTCTCTTTCTTCGTGGATGTATGCCTGAAAGAATGGAACCGTATTTCTGTCATTCAGGGACAGAAGATCCGTTCCGGCTTCGTGGAATCACTCACGGTCAAAACCAAACAGAATCCCGTTGTTCCTTATGACTTCTCGGCGAAGTTCTACAAGTTCCCAAGCTACCTTCGGCGGGCGGTCATTGCGGAAGCACTGGGCAAGGCATCTTCCTACCAAAGCAACCTGGAAAACTGGGAGGCAGCGGAGCCGGAGAAACGCGGTGCGAAACCGTCGCTGCCGCAGACAGGCTTTGTGTATCCGGCCATGTACCGTTCCGGTATGTTTATCCGTACCGGTATGTATCAGGCGGCGGTAAAAGTTTTTATCCGAAACACCTGGGACTGGGTTCTGGTGGATCTTCGGAAAAGTGACGTGGATTATATCGAACATCACTGTGCAAATTACAAGGAATGCGTGCCGACCTTACAGAAACGCGGAAAGAAATGGTATCTGGACTTTGTGTTCCAGACAGCCGTGCAGCTTCCGGAAGTTTCTATCAAAGACACCCGTATCCTGGCGGTGGACTTAGGACTGAACAGTGCGTGTACATGCAGCGTCATGACTTCGGAGGGCGCGGTCCTCGGAAGGGAATTTCTTTCCCTTCCGGGAGAATACGACTCCCTGGAGCATGCGGTAAGCCACATCAAACACGCACAGAAGCTCTGTGCCCGTAAAACACCGGGTCTCTGGAAACAGGCAAAGGGCATCAACGATGACATTGCGGTCAAGACCGCCCGGTTCATCGTGGATACGGCCATAAAGTATGACGTGGACTGCATTGTCATGGAATACCTGGATTTCGCCGGAAAGAAGCGCGGCAGCAAGAAGCAGCGTCTCCACCTCTGGCGGGCAAAGTATGTACAGTCCATGGTAACGGACAAGGCACACCGGAACACGATCCGGGTTGCCAGAGTCTGTGCCTGGAATACATCAAGGCTTGCATTTGACGGAAGCGGCAGAGTCATGAGAGGGAAAGAAGCAGATCTTCCAAGCTACAGCCTCTGCCGGTTTCCGACCGGGAAGCAGTACAACTGTGACCTGAATGCAAGCTATAACATCGGTTCCCGGTATTATATCCGGGAACTCTTAAAGACCCTTCCGGCAACGGCGGGGCAGGCGGTTGCGGCAAAAGTACCGGAACTGGCCCATAGAAGCAGATGTACCTTATCCTCGTTAATTAGGCTGAATGCGGTGCTTGCGGCATAATGCAGCAAAGCCACTGAGTTCAGCCTGTATGGAGGAAGGGCAGCCCGGAAGCCCTAAAGACTTCAACCGGACAGGAAATCCGGCGATCGGGACACTTTCATGGCAGAGCTTTCAGGAACGGGATCCAACCGGATACCGGAAGCTTGTGACTTTAGTCATGAGAGACAGCTTCACGAGTGCTCTGGCAGTGATGATCAGCTATGTAGGCGGACATTTACAGGATCCATCACAGATTTCATATGTCTGCGGTCTTGCATGTGGTGATGCTCTTAAGATGTTGGAAGAGAAGGGATTAATTCGGTCAGACTCTGCGCAGGATCAGGCAAATCCTTCCAAGACTAAGCAGGTATAGGCATTCTTTCTGTGTTGGAGACTACAACCACCTTATGTGTAACTGGCAACCGAGCGCCGGCACCTAGAACTTACAAAAAAAAGAACCGAGAAGAAATATTCTCCCTGGTTCTTTTTTCATTTTCCTGCCTATGCAATCTGTGCCGGGAAGAGGATATCATACATCTCCTCTTCTGTTGCGATCCAGCCCATGGCCATCTCATAGACTTCGTCGATAAGATCCCATTTTGTCTGGGTTTTATTGAAGTCTCTGATAAAGCCGGCAAGGAAACTGCATCCGCTCTCACGGTTCAGTCTTACGACCTGACCGATCAGGCGGGTCAGCACCTGTACCTCCGTTTCGCGCCGGATGACAATGCGCTCCGGTGACATCGAGTACTCGCTGGTTCGCGCCTGGAAAGCGTAGAGCTGTGCAATGCCGCGAATTAATTCACGAAACTTTGCGTTGAGTTCCTTGTCCTCGGTTACCATTCTTTTTGCTTCGATTGCGTTAATATACATATAATTCCCCTTTCTGCCGCTACATGCGGACTTACATACGCGGGAAACCGGCATGAAAACTATTTCTCAATGCCTATCCCTGTCTGGGAAAATTATGGAAGCGGATGTATTGCGTTACTGCCCGATGAAAAAGATACGGAACAGCCCGATCACAAGCAGGTGTACCGGATAAAAGGCATAGTAAAGGTATTTGTTGCCGTGTACCTTTCCGCGTTTGCCGTTATAAGAACGGATCAGGTATATGTATATCCCGCTGATGGCCAACCCCAGCAGACAGGCAGTGAAGCCGGCACCGCACAGCTTGTACACTCCAAGGAAGATTACCCCTGCCCCGGCTGCTGCCTGTGTCCATGGATTTTCGAAAAAGCAGGCATACAAGACCAGAACGCCGGCCATTCCGTAATCGGCATGCAGCAGTCCGGCCACAACCAGCGCCGTTAAGAGCACCATCCCTTTGATGAACGGATTTTTTACATTTACTGTTACCCAGTATGCGGTTACCGCCAGCGCCAATGTGAAGTACACATTTTGACTGTGTGGCCAAAACGGATATCCGAAGGCAGCCAGGTCAAACGGAATCTCAGAAAGCAGGGCAAATCCCCACAGTGATACCGCATACTGCTTGGTGTCATGGGAATGCCGCACGCCCTGTGCTGTTAAAAAGCAGTACAGCGGGAATGCAATGCGTCCGATCGTTCTTGTGCAGAGGTAATACTGTAAAAGCGCATCCGTGACGCCGGCTTTCATGAGCGGCAGTATGATACCGTCTGCCACATGATCCAACAGCATGCAAACCATAGCGATGTATTTGAGCTGCATGCCGCTTAACTGCAGGTCATTTCTTTTCTGATTCTTTTCCATTTTCCACACTTTCTTTGGCATAAACAAAAAGAGAGGCGCCTGCCCCTCTTTTTTGCTCCTCAGATAACTTTAGATGTATGCGTCAATCGGTTCTACCTTATCCGCAAGTTCTTTCAGCTCATCATAATGTTCGCCAAGACTTAAGAAGATATCATTGGCCTCATTGCTGTTGCTGATCACTTCGTTCAGACGATAATAGAAGGTATCCGCGGAATCGGTGATCTGGAAAACGGTCAGGATATAGGGTACCATGGCATGCTTTGCGCCGTATTCGGTTGCCAGCTTTTTAAATGCTTCGTATGCTTCTCCTTCAATGCCGCCACCGTCAAAATCATCCGGATATACCCGTGCATTGACACGGTCTGTCTGATCGTACACGATCTGGGCAGTCGTTTCGGCTGCGTCCTGTGTCTGACCGAAATCTGTGCTTTCATCTGCATCCGTGTTGTCTGTCGAATCCGTAAGCGCTTCTTTTGTGGCGACCTCCTGCATGGTATTGTCCGGTTCCATATCGGTTCCGTGTACGACTTCTTCTTCCGGGGCATTCATGAAGGCATCGTCAGGATGATTGGCCTCGTCCGTTCTCTGTTCCGGTGCAACAGTCTTCTGCTCCATGGTGACCGTCGCTTCCGTGTTTCTGGTCTCCGGTTCTGTTACGGTTGCCGGTTTTACGGTTTCTTTCTCCTTACGGCTCTTTCTTACAGATGCCTGTTTCTTCCCGGATTTCTTGTACGCCTCCAGGGCATCTTTGATGTTTCCAGCAAACAGAAGGGAATA
Source organism: Pilosibacter fragilis (assembly GCF_032490495.1). Taxonomy (NCBI): domain Bacteria; kingdom Bacillati; phylum Bacillota; class Clostridia; order Eubacteriales; family Clostridiaceae; genus Pilosibacter; species Pilosibacter fragilis. Next base: position 185,755 of record NZ_JAVYJB010000001.1, read on the forward strand.
TTTTCCATTTTCCACCCTGCCGGTATTTAAAAGCGTCTCGTCATCGGTGATCAGAATGCCATCCGTGGCCAGCGCGGATAAAGATCCGGCAATCAGACCATTATCCAGGATCGGATTACCGGTCTTTACGAAACTGACATATTCCAGTTTCAGCCCGGCTCCGGAAAGCCAGATGTGATCCGCTACGGACAGGCTGTCTTCCATCTGACAAAGCGCCTTTAACGGTGCTCCTGCCAGTTTCTTTGCTTCGTCTTTCTCCTTCAGCAGTTTTTCCAGTGCTAATGCGATGTACATATATTTCTCCTTTCTCTAGGCCACGTGGCCGGTCAGTATATCATAAAGTTCCGTTGCCTGTCCGGCCACCAGAGTTGTGTTATGGCGGACATACGGAAGCGTTTCCCGTGGGATTTCCATCATTCCCTGACGTTTTAAGTCCAGGCAGGTGCGATTTGGCTTCAAAATAAACTTAATCACGCCGCTCTCTAAGACAAATGGGGAAGCGATGATGTTTAGTACTGCATCCCTGTCTTTTAATGACATGCAACTGCCTCCTCCATCTGACAGGATATTCAATTCCACCGGATAAACAATCTCTCTGTCCAATGCAAGGGAAGTCAGAAAATACTTTGCGGATACAAAGACCCGCTTGGTAGTCGGGGTTCTTTTTTCTTTCTGATCACGCATCTTCTTTTTCCTCCATTGCGCGGCCATTCTCGCGGATGACACGACTGCCACTGATCTCATAAACCTCACGGGTTTCAACTGTTCCGTCTGCACGTTTTTTCTGATATGTGCGGCTCTGAATACGTCCGTTGACGGCAATTCGGTCTCCTACCTGACAGCCAGCCGTCAGATCTGCCAGCCTGCCCCATGCAAGTACCGGAATATAGTCCGATTTTCCGTATGGACGGTTTACCGCAAGCAGCAGGTCCGTAATATGGCGTCCACTCGTTTTCTTGATACGGAAGTACGGCGGCTTGCATAAGAAACCATTCAGATAAATATGGTTATCTCCGTTTCTTCCGGTTGTTTCTTTTTCCTGTTCCATGGTATCTGCAAACAGGAAAAGATCCAGATGGTGCTTTCCGCCTTCGTCCATGTGAGTGTAGGAACGGAAGCTACCGGAAATTTTCAGGCATGTTCCAGGCTTGATTGCATTGACATCCCCTTCTCCCATCAATACTTCCGAGACCATGATACGGATGCGATCAACCGTTCCGCTGAGTCTTGGAGTTTCCAGGATGGAACTGTAAAATTTCTCTCCGAAAATTTCATGATCCATGGCAAATGTTTTTGCCAGTGTACCGGTTACGGTTGCCTGGTTGTTGCTGTGCGGCTGAATACCGCTATTGATATCTTTTTCCATTGGTATCGCTCCTTTTGTTTTCATATTTTCATTTTTTGCATTTGTTGCGTCAGGCAAAAAGAAAGGCTGCATATCCGCAGCCTTCCTTTCCACTCATCACTGTGTCAGGCGTCTGCCTTTGCTTAATTGAACGGCAGTCCCTCGTCTTCTACCCCATCCGGGATATTCATGAAGCCGCCATCGTTACCGTAGCCATAACCGCCGTCACCGTAGCCTCCGCCATAGTTCTGGGACTGGTCACCGTAAGCTCCATTGTAGCCACCGCCGTTATTGCCGTTGTTCGCTCCGTTTCCATTGCCGCCGTTACCACCGTTACTGTTTGTCCGCTTGGAATCCGCGAACTCCTGGCTGTTTACTACAACCTCAGTGGTATAGACCTTCTGCCCGTCACGGTTTGTGTAGCTGCCTGTCTGGATACGGCCACTGATCAGGACACGCATACCCTGGCGGAAATACTTTTCCGCATGCTCTCCGGACTTGCCGAATGCCACGCAGTTAATGAAATCCGCACCGGGCTCCTGATTGTTACGGGTCTTCGGACGGTCCACTGCAAGGCTGTATCTTGCGATCGCCATGGCATTCTCTCCCTGGCTGTAGCGTACCTCCGGGTCACGAGTCAGTCTTCCCATTAAAATTACTGTGTTCATAAAAATCCTCCTGTTCTGAGTGGAGCTCTTTCCTCCACGCCTTTTATTTTTTTCAGGATAATTATGGAGACGGATTCCTGCAAATAAATTACGAGTTTGTTTGTAGCGGACTGTCTGTCCAGAAAACAGGTGTATGGGTACTGTGTGAGACGTATTTCTGAAAACTGCATCGCTGGTTTTCTAATTTCTGCAGTGCCTGTCTGACATGTTCTTCCTGCAGTCCGCCTTCCTCCATGGTATGGCAGAAATACCTGGTCCTTACCAGGCAGTGACCAATACCGGTTTCGTCATATGCTTCCTGTGAGAAATCATCATCTAAGCTGACAAAACAGATCTGTCTGTCCGTCTGCATTTCCAGCCATGCCCTGATTTCTTCCGGACGATTTCCGTGGATGCGCGGTGTCATAGAATATACAGACATACCGTAATGGCCGAGTGCCTTGAGAAGTCCCTGATACATGTTCCGACACTGTGTGTCTCCTGCGTCTTTCAATTCCCGCCAGGTTGAAGACAAAACGATCTGCGCCTGCGTTTCCCGATATAAGACTGCCAGGTCTCTCAGATTGTCTTCGCTAATGTCCACATAACTTCCGATTGGTGCGGTCTGACAGTACGGAAGGGAGTTAAGGACGCCGTCCACATCCAGGAAAATAATGTTGATCGGTTCTGTCATTCTTTATCCTTTCTCAGTTCCATGAAATAGGCATCTTTGTGTGCGCCAAAATCAATGTCCGGATGCATGACTGTCATGTCCTGCTTGACCTTCTGAAATACTTCTTCCGTGACCGTGGAATCAAGCAGGTGCAAATTCCCGTCATTTGCACCGAAATAATATGTTTTCGGTCGAAGGAGTGCCAGCCGCTGTCCGATGTTGACTTTAAACATCGCTCCAATCGTTCCATCCTGGTCTGTCATCAGATAGGCGAACTCCACTTTGACCCTTGGCATGTCCGCAAGGGTCATGTAATGCATGTTCAGCAACACGGAGAGAGCCGTGTCACATAACATTTCCTTGGTTTTCCGGTTGGCAATTGCGTTTTCCCATACTTTTTCTTTTTTGATCATGATTTTGATCTCCTTTTCATTTTTCTGTGGTAATTATGGAAGAAATGTTGGAAATATTGGTTTTGGTGTCTTACTCACGACTAAAGTTACGAGAATGCAACGCTAATGGCTCTTTCAAAATTTTTTCATGATTAGGCATAAGAAAACGCAGGCCATGAAGACCTGCGCTTTCAATCAATTCTTGATTATGATGATGGTGTGAAGGTACCGCTGCTATTCCATGTACCTTTGCGTTTTGTAAAGTTCGGATGGGATGGCGCTCCCTGAAAGGCATTTCTGAAGTTTGTGACTTTGCCAATGTCCCAGTTATTGATTGCGGAACAATCCGTTAATTGATCGCAGCCACGGAACGCCTCTGCTAATGTAGTGACCTTACTTGTATTCCAGTTTTCCAGTCCCGATAAATTCTTGACAGGTATTCCGCGGAATGTCGAACGCATAATTTTTACATTGCTGACATCCCAATGTGATAATGGTGTTAAATCTGAAACTTTAAAGCAATTAAAGGTACTCTCCATGCTTGTTACACTGCTTGTATTCCAATTTGCAATCGGGGACAAATCGGTAATGTTCTGTGCGCAATAGAACAGGCTGTCCATAATATCCGCCATTCGCATCATAGGTAACTGTAAACGGTGCTTTTGGAATCTGCGGGTTAATCTCAACACTGAAGGCGTCCGTTACCGTGATTCCATTTTCCGCATAGGAAACATTCACCGTATATCCCGCGCCGGAAGCATTATTGCTGCCGGTTACCGTAGCCGGATCAATGGTAAGGTCCGCAAAGGATACGTTTTTGCTGCTGCCATCATCATAATAAGCGACAGCTTCCAGATCATCTGCGGTAAAGGTATATTCGCTTTCCGTATCGGATTCGATTTTTGCCGGTCCTTTATAGGTTATCTGGAACCCGGTCAGTTTTGCTGCTGTATTAATGATGCTTGTTGTGATTCCCGAGTGGCTGAATTTTTCATACTGCATCATGGTTCCGGAGAACGTCACTTCCGCTTCTTTTTCGGATGTGAGATTTGCGGTTGCTGTTCCGTTTGACACGGTCACATTCTTACCTGCCGTTACATTATCCTGCTTGTAGCGTTCAACATTCTTTTCCGTTACCGTATAAGTGCCGGAAGGGATACCGGCCAGAACCGTGCTGCCGGATTGGGAACCGCTTGATAACGCAATTGTTTTATTCCAAGTATGGGACGCGCCATTGATATCTGTTCCTTTGATCTCAAATAAAAATACCGCGTTCCCAAATGGCTCGTACTGCTCGTTGATCGTCTTGTTGATCATGATCTGCACTTGCTCAACCGGACTGTAATCGGTCAGGTTCTGCACGGTCGCGCAGTTTTCCTCGTTGACGGAGAAACGGATTTTGGAAGCACTGAGCCCATATCCTGCCGGGGCTTTGGTTTCCTCAAAATAATAGGATCCCCACTCCAGATCCGCTACGGAAATCGTTCCGTTTTCATCTGTTGTAAGTCCTGACTTTAAGAGGCTTCCGTCATTTTTGTAAAGGCAGAACTCTGCCCCCGTAATTTTTTTACTCTTTGTTGCCGCATCCAGTTTTGTCAGTACTACGGAACCGAGAATACGGTCATTGACGATACGTACCGTCTGTACTGCGTCCGCGTTTTCCGCCGTTACCGCAAACTCAAACCGTGTCTCTGATTTCCGGTACCCGGTTGGGGCTTTTGTCTCCGCAAAATAATAATCTCCCCATGCCAGTCCAGAAACCACATCTGTGGAACCCTCGGTTCCTGTGGTCAGATTTTCCTTTACAAGCGTATCAGCCGTTTTGGAATTTTCTGATTTTTTATAGAGTGAAAACTGTGCACCGGCGAGCGGCATGCCGTCTGCGGAATCTTTCTGCAGCTTTACGGAGCCTGTCTTTCTTGAACCGGTCTGGCTGATCTTTACAATCGTGCCAACGGTTGTTTCGTCCAGGTCTGTTTCCACCGGGTCGGATGAGAGTTTGTATCCGACTGCCGGCATGGATTCCACAAACCGGTAATGGCCAAATTTCAAATCCTCAACCGTTAATTCACCGGCTGCATTGGTTTTTAAAAACTCATAGATTTTTTCATAAGTTCCATCTGCTTTTTTCTTATATACGTCATAATAAGCATTTTTCAGCAGATCTCCGTTTACTGCATCTGTTTTTGTCAGGCAAATGGATGCCGGAAGTTCCGCGTCTTTTGCCTCCAGTGTGGTGCTGACCGTATCAGAATCTGCATGATACTGGGCTTTACCAACTTCAAAGGAAAGCTGTTTGGTATTCAGCTCATACCCGGCAGCAGCTTCTGTTTCCTGCACGTAATAACTGCCCCATGGCAGATTTGATATCGTGACGGTTCCATCGCTTCCGGTCATGAAGCTATCCTTTGTGCCGGATTCGCTGTATGCATATGTTCCATTTTCTTCTGTCAGGAATATCTGCGTTCCGTCTGCTTTAAAAAGCTGGTACTTTGCATTCGCGAGTGGGGCATGGGTCTCATCATCTGCATCCCGCTGTGTCAGTGTCATGCTTCCCGGGATTCTGTGGTTTTCAATCAGAACCGTTTCCGGAATATCCGTAATCGTGAATGTGTGTTTGCCGCTCAGTTTCTGGTATCCGGCCGGTGCCTGCACCATTTCCCAGGAGTACTCTCCGCCGCGGATGTTGTTTAAAATAACGCGGCCAAGGACATTTAATTCTTTGCCACCATTCTCAAACAGAGCGGTTCCATCCGGATTGTAAATCTGGACTTTTCCTCCGGTCAGGGAGGTGTAATGTACGGTACCGTCTTCGTCTGTTTTCTGAATGTTGTCCGCATCCACACTCTGAAGGATCAGTTTTCCGACATTGTCCAGGCATTTTACATAGGTTTCCGCTGACGGCAGGGTGTATGTTTTTTCAAACCCGCTTGTCAGTCCGTATGCATCATACTGAACTGTGTACTGGTTGACCGCTTTCTTATCGATCGTGGACCGGTCCGCCGGTGCCTGCATGTTAACAGTCACGTATGCCATCTGCTGCGTTTTCATGACACCATCAGTCATCTGTGATGTGTCCAGCGCAATGGCGATGCTCTTTACCTGTCCCGGCTGCGTTGTCGTCCATCCGGACGCGGTTAAATCAAATTCCTGACTTGCATCCTCGGAATAGTATACAGTCGGTACCAGGCCCAGTTTTTTCACTGCGGAAGTATCAACGGATATGAAGGTACCCTGCCATGCACTGCTGATGTTTTTATAGTTACTGTTTCCATCTCCGTCCGTTTCTTCAATCTTCGCGCCCTGCTCGATATTATCAAAGAAAATGATATTTTTCGCGTTTGAGGAACCAAGACCAAAATCCAGACGATAGGAATAATCGGATTTTTCTTTATTCTCTTTGGTATCTTTGCTGTCATACAGTCTTGCAACCGTGTCATCCACATAACCGTTTGAGTAATAACTCTTCACATACTTGGAAACAAATTCGCGCCATTCCGTTGCATTATCCTGTACGTTGATGCTTCCACATGCGTAAGCCATTTTATTATCGGTGCGGCCATCTTCATCCAGATCATATTCATCTGCCCGGATGGAATATCCGCCAACCTTATCCAGACCCTCATCATGCGGCATCAGGTAAGCGGCTGTGCTGTAATGGGTGCCATAAACGGTATAGTCTGCGTAAGCCAGGTAGACATTAAAGGTCATTTCTGCCGTGGTGAGCTTTGAAATATCCAGCGGCGAATCTGAAAAATCGAAATCACATACGACTACTGTCTTATCATTCACTTCCCTTGATGATGCCGTCATGTAATCCCCGAAGTTTGTAACCTCGTTACCATTTAAGTCCGTAGCGCTTCCGGTTACTTCAACCCCTTCCTCGTCCAGGTCTACTGTCATTCCATCCGGCACTTCCGTATAAAGGGAAAATCTCTTTAATTCCCCATGGTTATCGGACTGCAGTGTGCCTGTTGAAGTAATGGATGTTTTAAAACCGGTCTTACCGTTTCCTTCCATTGCCGGAACGAGCATGCTTGCGTTTAAGGTCAGGACCGGGTTTCTTAACCAGACGTTCGTGTAATCCCGCATCAGACACTCCCCATAGAGGCTCTGATCTCTTTCACTCAGTTCTTCTCCAAATGCGCCTTCATAGCTGCCTGCTTCCTGGGCACAGTCGTTTACTTCTTCCTCATTGTCTTCGTCCACGTATACGGAACGCAGATAAGAGAAATTTACAACTGCCTTCTCTCGGTCCACCTGTTCTTCCTCTGTTTTTTCCTGTTCCTCATTCCAGTCGAGGTGGAATCTTATACCGACATTGATCTTATAATCATACGATCCGGTGATTCCGTTCACGCGAACGAAAACGGCCTTGATACCTGCCGGAAGCTGTTTGGCTGTATAGGAACCGGTGGTTCCGGAACTGATAAGGACGTAGGAGTCAAGAGGTGTTTCGTCCGGATCCCCACTGGTTCCGAAAATTTCGTATCCATAACTTTTGGAGGTGTTTGGGATGAGTACATACACAATATCGTATTCATCCGGTTCCAGCGTTCTCATGCTGCCGTCATTTAAGGTAACAGCCAGTTTGTCATCACCGATGATTAAGGAGTGTTCCTGGTCGGCACCGATCTGGCTGGTTTTTGTTGCATTTTCGGATGCCACTGTAAGTGCCGTTGCATCTTTATCATCCGCGTCAGACGGTGTTGCGATATTGCTTGCGTAGCTGGTCAGGGAGAAAAGATCAGCCGGTACTGCTTTCAAAAGCTTTGAAAAAACGGAGGAAATCGGATGCCGTGTTTTCACAGTGGTTTCATCTGCATTTTTTGCTTTACCTACCATCTCGGTTTTATTTTCCGTTTCTTTTATCTTTTCTTTTCCTTCCTCGGATTCCATTGCAGCGGCGTTACTTTTTTCATCTTTACTTTCTGCCTTATCACTGGAAGAATCTTCCTTTGCCGTGGAATCCACGTTTTCCGTTTCTTTCACAGTTTCCTCCGTGGTTACTTCGGCAGTCTCTTTTGCATTTTCTTTTGTTTCTTCCGTTGCGTCTTTTTCGCCTTTTTCAGTTTCTGATTCCTGCGTCTCATCTGTTTCGGATTTGGAAGAATTTGAAGTTTCAGGCTGTGTGGTATCTTCGGCTTCGATATCAATATCCCGAAGTTCCGGATCTGCAGTTGCATCCGCATACAAATCTCCATATGTCATGCCATTCAGCTCTTCCGGTTCATACAGACCATTTTCATTCCAGTTTAAATCGTCCCAGTCAGAGAGTTCCATATCTCCGACACTGATATCTTCCAGGGACATCATATCCGCATCCGATGCAGTTGCCACCATTTTTCTGGCAGCACGACGACGCTGGGAAGCGGTGTATTTACGCTGTGATTTTCCACTGATGGTAAAATCTATGATTTTGCCATTGTAGAGATTGGTCGCCGGCAGGCGGTCTGCATAGTTGCTTGGATTTGTATGATCGAACCTTTCATACGTGTTTTTGGAATCAATACCGTAAGTGTAGCCTTCGTGTATAAAGGAATAACTGGTTACGGTAAAGGTCTGTTCCGCGTCCACGATTTCGTTGGAAGCAGCGGATTTTGTCCAAGTGGATTCATCCTGATACATTCTATCCAGATGACCATGGACCGTTACCTGTTTTCCATCCAGGGCAGTCTTTTTAAATCCAATCGAAAAATACTGGTATGTTTCCGGTCCTCCGTACTGTTCCTTAAACGGATAGAAACCGGTTTCTCCGTCCTCATTCCTGGTAAGTGTCAAAGTTTTTTTACCCTGTAAGACCTTAACGTCCGAAGTCTTGGCTTCGTCCGGAAGATCCAGGCTTACAAAATACGTGGACTTGTAAACGCCCCTGGAAAGAACATCCTTATCGAAGCGGGTTGTGAAATCATACCAGACATAATTCTGATCTGCATTCTCATACTGTTCCCCTGTGAGATTTTCCTTAGACAAATAGATTCTGTACCGGTCTTTTGCGGAAGTGAATTTGTAAGACAACGGTTCCATCACAATGCTGCCATCTCCGTCAATAGAAAAATACGGGCTTTTTGTCTGAGCGAACCCATTTTCGCAATTTCTTGCGTTGAAATTCCACATCAGCTCAAAACCTCCGGATACAGACTGGCCTGTTTTTACGTCAAACTGGTTCGTGAACGCATACAGGTCATTGCCCTGATCCCAGTCATAGCTCCATTCAGAATCAGACTGGTCTGCCGCAAGCTTGCTTGCTTTTGCCGTGGAATTGCGGTTGGCGTTTCCAATGCCCGGGATGGCAAAATGCATACTCCCGGCCGGATAATCCTTTTCTGCATTCTCGATCCGGTACGTGACAACAATTTTGGGCTGCCTCGTCGAATCCCCGGCTGCGTTCCATTCATAGTCTGTCGATAGCGTACTCCACGCCACATCAACTTTCCAGCCATCCAGATAATTGGAATAATGATCCGTGACGCCTTCCGCAAATGTCTGCCACTGAATATTAGTAAATGCTATTATGACCGACAAGCATAACGCGAGGAAGCGTTTCGGGCTGGAACACATCTTGTTTTTCATGTGTAACTCTCCTTTCTCAAATTTCTTATGACAATTATGGAAAGATATGTAGTGAAAATGGATTTTTATAATTTGACTGATGTTGCGAAGTTGTCTCTCCTGACTGAAGTCACGAGCTTCCGGCAGATGGATTTCCTGCCCGGTTGGACTCTTTAGGACTTCCGGCGGTCCTTCTTTCATACAGGCTGGATTCAGTGCTTTGCTGCATTATGCCGCAAGCACCGCATTCAGCTTAATGAACGAGGAGGTACACTGACTTCGATGGGGCAGTTCCGGTACGTTTGCTGCAACCGCCTGCCCGCCGTTACCGGAAGGGTCTTTAAGAGTTCCCGGATATCATACCGGGCACCGATGTTGTAAGACGCGTTCAGGTCGCAGTTGTACTGCTTCCCTGTCTGGCACCGGCAGAGGCTATAGCTTAGAAGATCCGCTTCCTTACCTCACATGACCCCGCTGCTTCCTTGTCATATTCACGATGAACCGCGCGGTCTTGACCACAATGTCATCATTGATGCCTTTCGCCTGTCTCCACAGTCCTGGAGTACGCCGGCACATAACCGCTGTGCGTGCTTGATGTGGTTTACCGCATGTTCCAGGGAGTCGCATTCTCCCGGAAGGGAAAGAAATTTCTTTCCGAGGACCGTGCGCTCCGGGTCATGATGCTGCACGTACACGCACTGCTGAGTCCCAAGTCCACTGCCAGGATACTGGTATCTTTGATGGGAACATCCGGAAGCTTCGCGGATGTCTGGAATACGAAGTCCAGAAACCATTTCTTTCCGCGTTTCTGCAAGGCCAGGACACATTCCTTGCAGTTCTTACAACGACGGAGAATGTAATCCGCATCACTCTTTCTGAAATCTACCAGAACCCAGTCCCAGGTATTGCGGATAAAGACATTTACCGTTGCCCGATACATCTCGGTACAGACAAACATACCGGAACGGTACATGGCCGGATACACGTATCCCACCTGCGGCAGTGACGGTTGCTTCCCGCGTTTTGCCGACTCCGCTGCTTCCCAGTTCGCCAGATTGCTCCGGTAGGATGAAACCTTGCCAAGCGCTTCCACAATGGCCGCCCGCCGAAGGTAGCTTGGGAATTTATAGCACTTCGCCGAGAAATCGTAGGAAACGATGGGATTCCTCATATGGATCGTCTGATTCCGAACCACGGGAGTGTTCTTTTCTGTCCGAACCCATACATTGGCAAAGAAGACAACCGGTTGATGTATACGAAGCCTTTCCGCAAGGGATGTGATTTCTGCCGATACAGTTATTGTTAACCGATGCATTACACAATGCCAGTTCCGCCTCTCCACATGATGGGAGGCAGCGTATACGACTCGGTTATTGATAACCAGTATGGTTCTGTATTCCGATACCTGCATCTGTACTGCGGATGGGATATTGTGGCGGTCTGTCCATGCGTTTCAAAAAAGGATATGTGATCTCTGCCACTACGTTGTCCTTCTCCAGTAACTTCGCCATAGACAATCCACATTCTCCAAAAGGGTTCAGTATGTAGAGGATGCTGATGCCTTTCCAAGAGTCGACACTGTTACTGGGTCATTTAACAGTGGCTGGGTCGGTCGGTTCTGCTTATGGGGAACCGGCTCCGTAAGCTTATCGCAGCGGAGTCCATTTGTGGTTTGTTCTACGATATAGTTTTTGCTTACGAGTTTCTTTTTCTTTTTTAAACTTTTTGGCGGTCGGAAAATTTTTTCCGCCACGAAATTTTTTTCGTGTTGTTTATAAATACTGTTTACGGCGCAGCCGCTTATTGCGCGCAAACCCTTACGCTGTGCGGGTTTCCGGGTTCTTTCCCGATCTCGAAAGGTCCAACAAATGACGTGAAAGGTCCAACTTTTGACGTATTTGGCCAAAAATCGGCCCATTTTTTGGCTTTTTTGAAGACCTAAATACGTCATTTTATGGACCTTTCGCAGCTGGTTTTTGTGTGGAAGTTATCACGTAAGCTGATATATTGATTTCTTGCAGATCCAGAGAAAGCTATCACATACGTGATAGTATTGTGGAATTCGTTGCTATCACGAAGCTGATATTTTCTGCTCCGGTGACTATCACGTATACTGATATCCGCAGCCCAGTTGTTATCACGTATGCTGATATCTTCCGGTACGCTGATTATCACGAAGCTGATATCTTTTTGGTTTTTATTTTGTTTCTGATATTTTGTCTGTTGGTATGCACCACTGTATAATCTTTTTTGATATGGGATTGGATGTAAATTGCGGATATGAAATAAATAATTTTTCTTTTTTGGCTCTTTTTATTCTTTGTTTTTACTACTGATATTGGTTTGGCATTGGTGCATTGGCCGAGGAATGTTGATGGATGGTGACTTGGTGTTGCCAACAGGCGGATGGAATGGGTGGAGTCTACGGATATATGATCTTGCGACTGTGTTGACGAAGGGTGAGTGCGTGGTTTGGGCTGATATGGGGAAATGGGAGGTGAGACGTTATACCGAAAGTAAACAATGTACCATATTTTACTTATAGGACTCTTAACTTTTTAGAAAAAGAAAAAATGCTTCGTTCTAACATTGTGACCGAAATAAATTTTGACATATAAAGAACGTTAACTTACTAGCAAATTCAAAATGCTAAATGAATATTAGCAATTTGAAAGCTATTCTATATAACCACACCTGATTTTCTCTATCCCACTTCCATAATTTGTTTATCACAGAATAGAAAGGATAATGGACATGGGAATGGACAATCTTATGCTTTCATGCATCCGCGCCCTGGCGGAAAACCGTATCCAGGACGCAAAACAGGCAGCGATCGCCTGCTGCGTGAATGATACAACCAAAAAGAATGCAGGAAAAACCGGATATTATAAAAAATTATTGGAAAACGGGACAACAACCCTGTTTGAGCTGCCGACAAACTTAAAAGGACTGATACTGATGCAGGATGTGTCCGATTTTAATGAATCCAGGTACTATCTCGGTGCCAAACAGCGGGCTCTGTACAGCCAGATCAAGATGGGAGCCGATGTGACGACCAAAATGCTGGCGTATGGCATCCCATACACCAATAGTACGCTGTTACACGGAGTCCCCGGGACCGGAAAGACGGCCAAGAACCTGAATCAGGTATTTGATTATTGCAAGGGAGAGAAATGCGTATTGATGCTTGATGAAATCGACTGCATCGGACTCGCAAGAGGGCATGACCATGGCGTGGACGGAGAACTCGGAAGAACGACGATCGCACTGATGCAGTCTTTGGACAGTCTGGTTGACGGACAGGTAGTCATCGCTGCCACGAACCGCCGCGACCGTCTGGATCCGGCATTATTAAGACGTTTCCAGCGCCAGGAAGAATTCCTTCCATTTGAGTACGAAGAGCGAAAAGCCATGATACAGGCATATATGCAGAGTGTTAATCCGGACTTTCTGACGGATGAGATCCTGGGTTACGCAAATGATGCCCACACGCAGTCCGACATCACGAAATACCTGATCGAACAGATTGTGAGTAGGGTCACGGCCGAGGTAACCGGGGCGGTATAACCTTTATCCGCCAAGAAAAGCAAAAGCCCGCCGGACGACCGACGGGCAGATTTGTGGGAACGGGAGTCGAACCCGCTATCACCAGAAAATGAGTCTGGTGTTCGAAATGCAAGTATCTTTTTAAAATATTTTTTATTTTTTAGTGCAGACGGTCGGATTCGAACCGACACGGGTGTCCCCATCCGGGTTTAAGCCGAATGCGTTTGCCAATTACGCCACATCTGCCAAAACGATCGCGGCATTTTTCTTATGTAAGCGGAGAATCTGGGATTTGAACCCAGGAACCGAGATCTCCCGGTCTGCAGTTTTCAAGGCTGCCGCCAAATCTCCGTAATGCCGTTAGTGGGATTCGAACCCACATGCTTTCGCGCTTGCTCCTTGGGCAAGTGTGTATACCAGTTCCACCATGACGGCCTAAAGCGTGGACCGAGGGAGTCGAACCCTCACGACGAACCATTTCGCCTGCCGGTTTTCGAGACCAGTGCTGTACCAGTTGAGCCAGATCCACAGATACTGATGACCGGACTTGAACCGGTATGGATTGTTCCAGCTGGGTTTGAGCCAACCGCGTCTGCCATTTCGCCACATCAGCATTTATTGCACGAGCAGAGAATCGAACTCTGCAGGTATGCTCCGCATCACCATGTCCAAACAACGAATTGTTTTTATGGACACGATTTCTGCACGCCATTGCATACATCCCATTGCTTCCTACGCGTTTCCCATTTCGCCATCGTGCAGTGATCCCATCGGGGATCGAACCCGAGTTTACGCCGTGAGGTGGCGTTGTCTTACCGCTCGACTATGGGACCGTGGGGTGGCCACGGGGAATCGAACCCCGATGAGCAGATCCACAATCTGCCGTTCTGCCGTTGAACTATGGCCACAGTGACTCCAACGGGTATCGGACCCGTGCCTGCGGCGTGAAGGGCCGCCGTCTTAACCGCTTGACTATGGAGCCATAAATCGGTGAGGGAGGATGTGCGCCTCCGTGTTTCTCATGTGCCTGATTTACAGTCAGGTGCCGTCGCTACTGGGCCACTCACCGTTATATATCCGGGGCGCGCTTCGCGTCCCGTTATGCTGTTTTTCTGCCCTCTGCGGGCATATCAACGATCAACAGATCGTCAATTTTACATCCAAGGGTTACTGCCAGGATAACCAGGTTATCTATCGTCGGCATGGCCGTCCCATTCTTCCATTTGTAAATGGCCTGCGGTGTTGCGAATCCGAAGATTTCCTGCAGGTCTTTGACCGTCATTCCTGCGGCTTTCATCATTCTGGTTATATTTTTCCCGGTTGCTGTCATATCGATCGTAGGCATTTCGTTTTCTCCTTTTCACATTAAAAAACCGTCTGCCCATCAGGACAAACGGTTTATGCGAAAAAGATATTTATCATGCATGACGATACTTAAATCGCTGCAGTTTAAATGCCCGGACCTAAAGACCCATCTTTGCATAATGTCTGAAACCTGTATGAGCACATCTCAAATAATCCCTCGTAACTATGTTCGAGTGATAAATGACTGAGGCTATACAGATATGACAATGCAAACATGTTCTTTCTCATAGTTCTTTTCCTTTCCGGGATTTTCTTTCTGATTTTTGTCCCTTGTTGTTTATGTCAGTATCATAGCATACTTTTTTCTGGTTGTCATTATACTTGTGGTATAATCCGCAAATGCTACTCCTTATACAGTTTTTTGAAGTTGAATGACACTTCTCCCGTTTTTTCAGCTTGTAAGCATGTTTTCCAAGCATCTGGAAATGTAGTATGCAGCAAAATCTGTTCCGGCAGTTTTTTGACCGTCAGTAAAAATTCAATCATTAAGCTAATCTGTCTTCTGGTAAGTCTATCGAATTCCGTTTCTTTTTTGTCCAGAAAAACACCGGTTTCATTACGCAGCTGTTTTACAAATCCGATCTGCCGCGGCGTAGCCGGTAAACCCTTTCCGATGGAACAGGTTAGCAATACAGGCATAATATGATTTGATTTTGCTTCTTCCAAAATTTTTGCTTCCTGTTTTTTCTTTTCCACCTGTGTTTTAATCATGTTTTCTCCATGTAGGCATATTTCATTTTTGAACCGTTGAAACACTTCCGGTTTCGTAAGAGTGATCTCCCCACTTGATTCTTTCACGTATGAATCTACCAGTATTTTTGCGGTAGCGGCCTTTTTTGTTTTCTTTCCGGATTCTGCCTGTTTGAATGCTTCAGCAAGTTTTAAATTGCGCTTATATTCCATTGACAGGTCAATTAGATTGGATGCTTCCAATTTATTGATCTTTACATTCGGTGGCACATGTATGTCCTGATTAAGGTATGTATGAAATAGTTTATGTTTTTGCGCTTCGGTTGCATCCGCACATCCCCAGACGCGTCTTGCCGACTGACTCCATGAATAGGAAAGATAATCCGGCTGCGCAACGCAATAAAGATAAGCCAACTGTACGGCATCTTGAAGCTTCATTTTTGCAGTTAGATTCCTCTTTGATGGATCATATTTTTTGTTTAGATGAAACTGGATAATCACATCATCAAGTACATCAGGTTCCGAAATCCAGATTTCTTCGTCCCAGTTTGGCCGAATCCGGTATCGTTTTCGCTCATCTGGAAATACTTCCACATTCAGATCTCCGAATACAGATAAATCTACGCCTTCCAGCTGATTCTTATTTTGAGCATTCAGATTTCTAGCCAGAATTGAGATATCTTTATTTCTCGCTTCTGCAAACAGATGTTCTGTTTCCTCTACAAATCGATTCACGTTCTGGCTGATGATGGCAATTCTTTCCGATGCTTCCTTGCAAAGAAGACTGATACGGTCACAAAATTCAAGGAGATCCTCATCTTCTGTCAGCTTTTTATAATCCCCGGGGCTTAATAATTTTGGGTCAAGACCAAACAGGGTCGGTGCTGTACAAAGCGAGCGCGGAGAGGATTCTATATTATCCGGTATGATATCGATCACCAAACAGTATTCTTTTTCAGAATACAATCTGGTTCCGCGGCCAACCATCTGCTGATACAGGGTATTTCTGCAGGTAGGGCGCAGATTCAGGATTGCATCACAGATTGGTAAGTCTGTTCCTTCTGTCAGAACCATGCAGTTAATCAGACACCGTACGCTTCCGCTCTGAAAATCCGCAAGAGCTTTTGTACGTTCGTCTCCAGGCGTGTCGCCAAGAATGACCCGTATGGTATCATGCTCCGATTTTGGTAAAGATTTTTTCAAAGTTTCTGCCAAAACCATGCAAATCCGTTTTGTCACGCAATAAATGATTGTATGCTTTCCTGCGTTATGGCATTTCTCAATATATGTTTTCGCCGCTACCGGAATTACACCCAGTTCATTATCGCCAAGTAGAGCGGCTTCTACCTGCGTCGCGCTGT
Source organism: Pilosibacter fragilis (assembly GCF_032490495.1). Classification (NCBI taxonomy): domain Bacteria; kingdom Bacillati; phylum Bacillota; class Clostridia; order Eubacteriales; family Clostridiaceae; genus Pilosibacter; species Pilosibacter fragilis. The sequence continues at coordinate 202,326 of NZ_JAVYJB010000001.1, forward strand.
AATCGCCGTTTGTTTTCGTGATTCCAGCCAGGCTGTATTGTCCGCGGATTTCTTCGCAGCGTATGCGTGAAAGATATCCGTGCGTAATGCCCCAACGGATATCCCTGTCAAAGATAATATCGTCAAAAACGCATGACAGACCGATATCGTCCCCTCGCTTGGGGGTTGCTGTAAAACCGAGAATTCTAGTTGCGCCTGAAAAATGATCCAGTACCTTTCGGTACGTTGGTGCGGCGGCATGGTGTGCCTCGTCTACAATGACGGTATCAAATGTATCAGCAGCATAACTGTTCAGTCTTGTATCCTGTGATAAGGACTGTATGCTCGCGGAAACGATGTCTTCACCATTGGCATGCTCATCTGCCTTTTCGATGCCAAAACTTATTCCTCTTCCTTTGTAGTATTTTTCCGGCTGGCGTACCAGTTCATCCCGGTGTGACAAGATCAGTGTGCGTCCACGGTTTGGAATGCCGGTGAATATCACGGTCTTACCAAGACCGGTTGCCAAAGCAATCAGGTGTTTTCCAGCTCCGGCGGATTCAATGGCATCGAGGCATTCTTCCTGATAAGGTCGGTACTGTAAGTTCTGCATATATGGGTTCTCCTTTTGAATGTTTTGTATACGGAAAATACCGAAAGGCAAGCTTACTGCGTCTTTCGGTATCCTGTTCTATCTATAATTATAATATATACATTATGCTGTGACAGATCGCGTAAATCTGCGGATAAGTAGAATCTATGTTTTTAGACACATTTAACATGCAATTCGAATCATTCGACTGTTTAACGCCTCTCTCAGTACATCTTCGCGGATCTGCCTCTGTGTCTCCTCGAATAAAACGGCTCCACGTTTCTGATATTCCAGCAGAGGATCTGTCTGCGCATACGCAATTAGACCGATTCCTTCTTTCAGTTTATCCATAGCTTCCAGATGCCGCATCCAGTTCACATTCATCGCGCGCAGCACGGTACGGCGTACCAGTCTCTGCATGGCTTCTTCTCCGCCGGCTTCTACTTCCACTTTCTTATAATGTTCCCGAACCAGGTGCTTCAGTTCCTGTTCAAGATCCTTGGTATTCTTTTTGTGGCCATCTGCCAGGAAATCTGCATTCGGGCGGACACCAAGCACATCGCAAATTTTATGCATGTCTGTGTGATTATCGCCGTTTAAGGTATCCGCAATAAAACCATCCGCATAATACAGGAGCACATCTTCCACACTGCTGTTTTTCAGGAAAATATTTCGCATCTCATACAGTTCTTCCCTCTGTCTGCAGTTTACCGTATCATATTTCAGTAACTGTTCTCTGGAAGCAAAGTTCAGGCTTTCGATTTTTTTCTGCGCATTGGTGATTGCTTTGGAAAGCAATGGGCTGCCAATTTCCTCATCTTTTTCGATATCCATGCTGTTAAAAAGATCCATCATGTTTTTACCTGCAAAGATTCCCATAAGCCGGTCTTCCAGGGAAATATAGAATTTTGACTCCCCGGGATCCCCCTGTCTGCCGGAACGGCCGGACAACTGGTTGTCGATTCTGCGCGATTCATGTCTCTGGGTTCCAATGACATACAGACCACCGGCTGCCCTGGCTTCATCATCCAGCTTAATATCCGTGCCTCTGCCGGCCATATTGGTCGCAAGGGTCACCGCTCCATGTTTGCCCGCCTGCGCAATAATCTCTGCTTCCAGTTCATGGTTCTTTGCATTCAGGACTTCATGTTTTAATCCTTCTTTTTTTAACATGGCGGACAGAGTTTCGGATGTTTTGATATCCGTAGTGCCGACAAGGACCGGCTGTCCTTTTGCGTGTACCTCTTTGATTTTGTGGATAATGGCACGGTACTTTTCATCCATGGTCTTATATACCGCATCTTCGTGATCCACACGAATCACCGGGCGGTTTGTCGGGATAGCAATCACATCCATACCGTAAATATCGCGGAATTCTTTTTTCTCAGTCATGGCGGTGCCGGTCATTCCGGATTTCTTCTCATATTTATTGAAAAAGTTCTGAAAAGTAATGGTAGCGTAGGTTCGGTTCTCCTCCATCACCTGCACGCCCTCCTTGGCTTCAATAGCCTGGTGTAGTCCGTCCGAATAACGGCGGTCCGGCATCACGCGCCCCGTGAACTCGTCCACAATCTGGACGGCACCGTCTTTCACCATGTAATCCTTATCGCGTTTCATCAGCTCTTTCGCCCGCAGAGCCAGAATCACGTGGTGATGAATGGTCAGGTTTTTGGGGTCTGACAGGTCATCAATGTGGAAGAACTGTTCTACTTTGCGGATACCGTTTGCGGTCAGGACAATATTCTTTTCCTTTTCATCAACAGCATAATCCCCGGTTTCTTTCATTTCATCCGCATCAAAAATTTTTGTGGCAGAAAATTCTGTCTGCGTTCCACGCTCCAACTGCCCGGCAAGCACATCACAGATCTCATACATTTTTGTGGACTTTCCACCCTGTCCGGAAATAATGAGCGGTGTCCGGGCCTCGTCGATCAGTACGGAGTCGGCCTCATCAATGATGGCATAACCAAGTCCCCGCATGACTGTCTCGCTTTCGTCCATAGCCATGTTGTCGCGGAGGTAATCAAACCCCAGCTCATGATTTGTGGCGTATGTGATATCACACGCATATGCCGCCCGGCGTTCCTCCTGCGACATTTCGCCCAGGATACAGCCAACCGTAAGACCAAGGAAACGATGAATCTGCCCGATCTCATCCGCATCACGCTTTGCCAGATAATCATTTACGGTGACAACGTGTACAGGTTTTCCGCTCAGAGCACTTAAGTATGCAGGAGCCGCACATACCAGTGTTTTACCCTCACCAGTCTTCTGTTCTGAAATGCAGCCATTATATAACATCAGGCCGCTCAGTAACTGCACCGGGTACTGCTTCATGCCCAATGTACGGAAAGAAGCTTCGCGGACTACAGCGAATGCCTCCGGTAGAATTTTTGCAACCGGTTTGCCGTCACGGATCCACTGTCGGAATTTTTCTGTTTGCCCTTTCAGTTCCTCATCGGACATCTGCTGCATGGCAGAGTCAAGACGCAGAATCTCCTTTACGATTGGTTTTACCTTTTTCAATACTCTTTCACTATGTGTTTTGAAGATATGCATAAAAAGCCTCCTTGTTAATTTTCTGGAGGAATTATGGGTGAAAATAAAAGAAAATTGGTCAAAAAAGAGGACTGGCTGGCAGTCCTCTTTGTCGTATTAGGGATTATTGTTCTTTTGTTCGTCCAGATACTTTCAGAAGCGAATCGAATCAGCCGAGTCTGCATGAATAGTATTTGCGCACGTTCGCTCATTTGATTTCCTCCTTATGTGCAGTTATTCTATGGATACATAGTATAGAGTGAAACGATAGGGCTGTCAAGTTTCTGACAGTCCTATCAGATTTTGGGTATCTGCTGCAGATATATGCATTATTTAGTCTACACAGACATTTCTGATCCACATTTTGGGCAGTAGAGCCATTTTACAGCAACGTACTCTGCGTCACTTCGTCCGGCTTCTACGGCATTGTACATCTCCGTTCGATATCCGCATTCAGAACACTGTGTCCACAAATAATCGTTGTATTGTGCACGGTTCTCCCACTTTGCCTTTTTCCTTTTTGATGAACTTACTTCGGAAGGCTGTATTTTTGCAGGCATACCATCGGTGCTTTCAACTACGCCCAGAATTTCCACAATTTTCCACTGTCCTGTTCCAAACTGTTTGGTTTCTGCCCAAGCCTCGTCATCCGAGAATCCGGCTTCATCGTTCTCTGACGCCTTGATGATTTCATCCAAAGAAGCATAGTTGGTCATCAGCAGAATATCTTTAACCATAGCGTCAACCGCTTCCTGTTTTGTTGCACAGAAATTCTCACTAATGCTTAGTTCATCCCTGGTTACGGACATTAATATAAACATTTCTTCTCCTATCCACAGTATCTCCTCCCTTACAGGAGATACTGCTTTTGTGCCTGTAAGGGAGCTTATGATGAATGGTTATTTTCCGAATTTTGCAACGAATATATCTTCCGACAGGATCGGAATATTCAGTTCATGCGCTTTTTTATTCTTCCCACTCGTGCTTTCCAGATCATTATTGACCAGATACGTTGTTTTGGAAGAAACAGATCCTGAAACTTTGCCGCCACGTGCTTCTACAGAAGCTTTAAATTCGTCGCGGTTTTTGTAGATGTGGACATTTCCGGTAATCACGAATGTCAGTCCCTTTAAAGACTGATCTACTTTCTGAGCCGGCTTCTCCACTTCCAGTTCTTCCATCAGAATATGAATCATCAGGTTCTTCACGGCGTCTGATTTCGTAAATCGGCACCAGTCATAAACAGAACATGCTTTGACATCGCCGATGCCATCCAATTCTACTAAGGTTTCGTAAGACGGGTTCTCATAATATTCCAAGAACTTTTTCGGATCTCCTTCCCAGAAAGCAGATAACTTTTTGGAGAGGTCATTCCCGAGCAGCGGGATTCCCAGACTGAACAGGATTTTCTGTAGTGTTGTCTTTCTGGAAGTGTCAATGGCATCCAGAAGATTTTTCCAGGATTTTTCGCCCCAGCCGTCTTTCGCCGCTAATGCCGCCGGAAGCGTTCCGTTGGTACGTTTTTTTAATGTATATGCTTCTGCTGGATAAAGTTCCAGTAAGCCGGTCTGCTGCAGATCCTCAATCTGGGACGGTCCAAGTCCTTTTATGTTCAGTCCTGAACGGCTGAACGCATTTACTAACATCCCTCTTGTCCTTGCTGGGCACCCAGCGTTTGGGCAATACAGCACTTTAACGCCGTTACGGTTTTTCTGTAAAGTCTTTTCACCACACACCGGGCAGGTTTCTGGCACATGAATGGGATGCATGGCTTCAGCTTGTCCCGGAGTCTGTGTGTAGACTTGTGGAATGATCATGTTTGCCAAGCCAACCTGGATTTTTGAACCAATCTGCAGTGTGGAAGGTGTATCTTCCTCTTCCGAAGGAATACTTTCCATGACGGATAAGTTATGCATGGAAGCTCGCGTTACTGTGGAACCCGCACCGAGACGAATCGGATCAAAAATTGCCACCGGAGTGATGACGCCGGTTTTCCCGACGGACCACTCGATATCACGTAAAGTGGTTTCTTTTGTTTCATCCGTCCACTTCATGGCAATGCTGCCACGCGGATGATGCTCTGTACTTCCCAGGCTGGCTGCATATTCTTGATCGTTATAGGCAAGAACCAGTCCATCCGTTGGGCATGGATTGTCTTTTAACTGTTCCTGCCATTTTTCAATATCCGCAAGGATATGCTCACGGTCAGTCAGGCAACTTGTTACCGTCTGGATGCCAAGGCCACGCAGAAAGCTGAAACGGATATCTTCATATCGCAATGTCTTGACAGAAGCATCTGGCTCCACCAGTTCAAAGGCATAGAACTGGATTTCGCGTTTTCTGGAATCACGGCTGTCAAGCATACGAACGGTTGCGGCAGCCAGATTTCTGGCGTTCTCGTAAATCCCATCATTTTCTGCGTTGACGCGCTCAAATTCCGCATACGTCATGACCGCTTCGCCGCGTACTACAATATGGCGTTTGTCTGCGATCTTTTCAGGAAGCCCTTTAAAAAATCTCGCGTTATGTGTGACTTCCTCACCTTCCTCTCCGTTACCTCTTGTGACAGCACTGGTCAGTCTTCCGTTGTCATAGGTGGCTACCACAGTCAGACCGTCCATTTTCCAGGAAAGCATGCCCGGTTTATCGGACAGCCAGCTAAGCAAGGATTCGCGCTCTACGTACTTGACTTTATCCAGTGACTGCGCGAGCTGCTCATGCCGCACAGTTTTCAGTTTTGTTACGGCTACCGGCGCCCCGACAGCAATGGTTGGACTTCCCTCATAAACGAATCCGTTTTTTATTTCCATCTCTTTGAGTCTGGCCGCTTGGCGATCAAACTCAAAATCTGACATGGAGGCAGCGCCTGTGTTGTAATACTGATCTGCTGCAATTTTCAGGGTTCTGGTTAAAAGTGCCTGCACATCTTTATTTGCATCTGTTAATGTTCTGATTTCCATATTTTATCTCCTTTTATGTTCAAATCCATCTTTTTTTTGCATTACCTATTATCATGAGCACTGTTTCTCTTTCTCACTCATTGTAGCACAAACATGTGTTTGCGCATAGCAGTTTAGCTCATATACAAATTTATCGCAGGGATGTTGGAAGTTTCTTGAAATGTTCATCGCTGTCGTACTGGAACAAGGTTTTGCACCATTCTTCTGACCTCAGTTTTTCCATAACGGCATTACGAATGCTGGAATGAACGTAAAAGCATTTATGGGTTTCTTCCTGTGCATCTCTGCTATGGTCGGTCCATTTGGTAACTCGCATCAAATAATATTGTTCTTTATTTGCTCTAACTGGCTGCGCGTAAATTTCTCCGGTATACAGGGGTTTTATAGGCACATGGAATTGTCTCGCATGTTCCTGTTCCATTTTCTCACGTACTAGCGCCATTGCAATATTGATTGACTGACGCAAAACGGTGGCATCATACTCTTTCGCTGTAAACACCCGTTCTGGGTTTGCGCTCGGGTATCTCCAACCGCTTGGAAGATATCCGCATTTGATGCGGTCCAACTGCTGTAAAACTGTCTCGAAGTCCATATATTCAAGTTCTTTGATATCTTGATTTGTATATTCTGTTACCGTGTATGTTCTTGACATATTCATTATCCTTTCACGTATTTAAAAATGTTTTGTCTGGCATTCATAATGGTTTGCAGATCAAGTTTCATGATTGCTGCAGCGGCCTGTTTTTCGCATTTTCCACTGAAATCTGATTCCTGATAAGATGGTTGGAATAAAACTTCCATGACCGGGTCAAATTTGCCGATCTTTATTCCATGTTTCTTAAACTCTGCACCCATATAGCAAGCCATTAGCTGACGCATTTGTGTCCGTTTTTCAGGATGGTTCTTGTAATACACTGTGGCCTGATCAGCTGCATGCACGGTTTTGGGCACTTCAGGAATAGTTGTGGATTTTGTCAGCGTCGTTGCAGACTTGATGATTGTGCTTTTTGTTTTGGTTTTCTTTCCATCGCAGTACGGTTCCTCGCGTCTTGCACGTATACCTTTTGTCAACCAGAATCTGATAACCGGATCGTATCCATGATCTTTTGAAACGATTATGAATTCCTGTTTGTCCGGCTCGCAGAAAGCGATCATGAAACCCATGGCACTGACAATCTGGGCATCTAGCGCATTCTTCTCTCCGTTGGTACAATGTTCCAAATGAACTTGCTTTTGCCTCTGCAGGATGATTTCCAATGCCCCAAATGGAAGATTGGAAGACTCGTCCGTATAAAACAGGTGCAGTGCATCGTTATCTCCTATGGATCGAAGCAGTTCATAAATTGCCGCTCCGTTTACGTTTTCCGTATCCACCAGATAGTGGGTTCCATAATGCGGTACAAGCTCGGTCATGGAATCGCAGCGTTTGGACATGTCGAACTTGTTGCGGTCCATAACATTCTGTTCCGGATGAAGATGTGTGCTGTCCTTAACTGATGCGGATTCATTTTCTATCGTCCATGGTTCTGTCGATACCGGTATTTCACAGTTTTGTTGTCCAGGAAGCTGTTTATATTCCCAGAGATCCAATGCCTGTTGCACTGCTTCAATTAGGACGGCGTTGCGCGGATAAAGCGGCAGATTGTTTTTCAAAAACCGAAGTTGTTCTTTCATGGTTTCCACAATCTCCATTGCATTTCCATCGTGGATTGCCTCTGTCAGGATGTCGCCTGGCGTGCGTGCTTTCCAATCTGAAAACCAATATTCCGTTTGGAATGCGGATAATGTTTTAAGGATTTCCGGTGTCATCCGTGGAATATCCTGATTGTCTACCAACTCCTCGTGCCCATTTTGGGGCTCATCCGGCTGTTCGGTAGGGTCCGGTGCTGGAATCAGATGTTTATAACGGTACCAGCACGTCCGTACTGCAGGTACAGTCGTTTTTAGCTCCGCCGCAATCTCTTTCCATGATTTGCGGCTGGCTAAGCCGGCACAAATCACGTTGAGACGCCGCATACGCTCTGCCTCCTGTATCTCCAGCATTTCTTTTCTTGTAACACTCATTTTGTTTAATTACCCCTTTCTCTTATGACTTATGATTGTTTCGAGAAAATTATGGATGTGGATGCAACGCGCTGGGTTTTGGCATAAAAAAGAGGTGCCAGAAACAGGCACCTCATAGAAAGGATCACTACCATTTAGAACAGTGAGATTATTTTGTCATCCGCGCCGCAGCTTCACGGAGATCATCCGCACTATATCCCATCAGAGACATATGTATCCACTCTCCGTACTCTTCCACGCACTCGGCTTCCATATACAGGTCGTCCTTCGTGATGCGGCAGCGCACAATAATTTCATCCAGTTCCTTTTTCTCTTTCTCAGACATATTTTCCTCCATTTTCTAATCATATACAATTTCGATCAGTGCATACCGCTCCGGGTGCGCAAGCACAAAATCCATGGCTTTTTCCTCCATGGTTACACCATGACAGGGCCATTCCATGCCGTTTTGATCCTCGTACGTGAAGTATGCAAGGTTGGATAGGGAGCCGTAAGAAAAGATTCCGTCGGCCGCATCCAGTGCTTTTCGTAATTCATACAAGGATGCAGGATAATGGATTTCTTCAAATGTCCCGGTTTTGCTGATCTTTGCGGTTAAAAACTGCGACAGAGTTTCGAACCCTTCTTTTTCTGCCTGCTGTTCCAGATTTTGAAACTTGCGAATACACTGCTTGGCATTTTCTACGTTCCAGTTCTGAACGCATGTTTTGATACGCTCTGGAAATTCTGTGCCTAAAATGAAGCTGTCGCTGTCCTGGGAGACATCAGGAACATATTCTTTGATGTAGTCAATATGTCCTTTGTAATCTTCCATTAAGTCGTATTCCATCTTATTTCTCAAACGTTCTGCTAATTTTACACGGTTTTCGGGAGCCTGTATGCGGATACGAAATGCTTCGCGATCTTTCTGATCGATGATATCGCAGCCATTTTCGTCCTCAGTCACATTGACAAACACCATCATTGAACAACCCATATTTTTTCTCCTTTCGCTTACAAAGCCGATTCTATTCTTCTGGATCCGGGTCCCCGGTTTCCCAGAGGAAATTTCCATGTACGTCTTCTACAATAATGCAGTCGCCGTCAATATCTTCCAGTTTTCCGAAATCCGCATCCGTGTACTCATTGACGGCCAGTTCCTTGGCTTCCGTAACGGTTTCCGCAAGGACTTTCACGATAAACCTGCCTTCGACTTTCATCGTCACATAATATTCCTGCTTTTCCGGAATATAATGCTCACGGTAGAATTTCCACATTTCTTCATGGTCGTCCATCAGCTCGATCAAGCCCATCATGTAACCGGGATCCTGGAATTCCGCCTGTAAAAATTCATCCAGGCAGACCCACAGACTGCCATCGAATCCAGTATCCATAATGAAAGCATCGTGCGCTTCATTCATAAGTGCTTTTGTACTGTTTTCGTCCGTCGCAGCATTCATAGCATTATCTTCTACAGATTCTGCAACAATGTCACCGATTGTATTGAATAATTCTTTCAGCGTGTCTCCGTGGGCGATCATCCATCGAAGCTTATAAGCTTCATAGCATTTTTTCTCAAAAACACTTTTTTCTGCCTCCAGAGTGCTTTTCACTCCATCAGATCTGTTTTCTTTTTTCATCGTCTTTCCTCCATTATTCCCATGGCCCGGTATAATACCATTCGACTATGTTTGCATGTTCTTTTTTCGCCTTTTCTTTCGAGTTTTCCTCACCATCCCATGGATTTTTCCATGAAGTAGGGGTGTGCTGATAACGATCCACAAGCTCGAACAAATATCCTTCGCTGGTTAAAATACGATACAAATCCGGGATGTCTCCGTAGTTTCCGCCGTCTAAATAAATTTCAGTTGAAATGAGCGTTAATGGGTCAATGTATTTACGGGGAGCATTTGTTTCCCAGACGGTCAGTTCATCGTATAATTTCGTACCATGTGTGATCGCAATCAGGCGTTTATTTTCTGGTTCCATCGCAGAACCGTTTGCAGGTGCATCCTCCTGGAATTCCGGGAAAGAAAGACACCGCCCGATTAACTTCTGGCTAAATTTCTGCATGTCATCAGTAATAACGCTATCAACCACATGACGGTCAAAAAACATCTCCTGAACCACAGAGTGCTCGTCATACCGCAACGTGCCAACGAAATAATCCGACGTCAGAATATCCAAGCAGCCTTGCTCTTCGGATTTCCGGGCATAAAAATACGGTTCGATATGGCCTGTCTGAAAATCCATCATTCTCGTGAAAGCATTGGTCATTTTCGTGCATTTATCACCAAGCTTCCACAGCTGCACCAGAGGTTTCGTTTCATCTTCGATGAAAAGATAGATTTCATGCATTTTATAAAGAACCTGGCAAATTGGAGTGGTGATGGCCCAGTCATAGCCCAATTCCGATAATTCGTCCTTCACGCATCGCATGGATAATTTTGGATCGTCATCGTTCATGTACGGCCCGCTGATTAGTTCATTCCATAAGGTCTTCAATAATGCTGGTTCCGTCTGTGCTTTGCTGAATTCTTCAACGATCCATCGAAATTCTTCTGTCACCGTATCGCTGAATTCTTCTTTGCTAAAGATGGTTCGTAAGAACAAATACATTGCCATTGAGCATGCTTTCTCTGTCACATTTAACTCCTGACAAATTTCTTTTTCTTCTATTTTCATCCGTTCTCTCCTTTTTCGTTTAACACTTCCGGCGCCTTATGTACTGGTACAGGCTCAGGTGGCGCAGCCTTCTGCAAACATTCTTCTTCAGTCTCACATTTCACCAATATACCGTCTGTGCCCTGGCAGAAATAGGAATACTCATGCTTGCTGCGGTCAAATAACTGAATGCCCGTATATGTTTTTAAGTACTGCTGCACTTGCACCATTGCAGCATCAATATCCGGACAGTTCATTGCCCATGATGTCAAAATCCCATCCTTGATTCCTCTGACCTGGTATCCTTCCCACTCAAAATCTTCCAGATGCTCATTCATGAAGCGAAATGTGGTATAGGTAAGATCTGCAAGTAACCTTGCCATTTCCCGCATGGCTTCCTGACTATCCTCCAGAGTTTTGAAAGTGCCGAGCGGGATGACCGTGTGTTTTGGGTGTAAAAACTCCAATCCCACATCCAGATAAATGCCTTCGCTCATTCCATAGTTCAGAGAGTTCCAGAAATTGCATTCGTAGCTCTTAATTTCCACTGTCTTTGAATCTGCTAAGGTATAATCAAGAATTTTCGGTAAATCCACTCTCGCGCATAGTTCCGTGAAGAGTTCCTTGTTTGTGTACGGTTTTGTTCGTTTTGCTTTCATATTTTTTCTCCTTGTATGAAGCCGCCTCTGTGCCAAAGGCGCAAAATGAAGCGGCTGATGTGTGTCCCTACAGATAGCCAAGAAAAATGCGGTGGCCGCACCAGTCATACTGTCCGTCTGGCGTTTCCTTATCGGCATCATCAAGAATGTCTGCAATAAATGTTTTCAGTTCATTGATATCGTCTGGTTCCAGTTTGTCGAACAACTTGGCCGAAACCAGAAAATATGACGTGGTGTTTGCATCGCCGTCAATCTGGAGGATTTCAAACTCACCGGAATCAAGCAGTCCCATCAGTTTCTTGAGTCCTGCAGCAGTCATGTAATCATCTGGGCAAAACTGAAGCCCGGCAACCGGGAAAGGTTTCTTTACGCTGTCCGGATTCGCAAAATCGCTGTCAATATCCTGCGTTCCGAAGCGTTCCTGTGCCAGAAAACGATCAAATGGCTGATTTTCAAAATCTTCAAAGAATGAATCTGACGGTTTTGAATCCGCATTCGGAGTCATATATTTTTTGAAATACTTGATCAGCTCCAGTATCGGCATGCCATCAAGCACTTCATCTACTCTTTCCTCGATGTCTTCCTCTGGTCTTCCATAAACCGGTTCCTCAATAAAGTCACGGATTGCATCCTCTCCGCCGTTTAAAATAGCAGCCTTGATCTTTTCACAGATTTCTTCCAGATCAGAGGAGGATGGATCGCAGTTCTCGATATCTCCGCGGACGTTCACGATGATGCCGCCATCAGCGGTGGTACCGATTGCCTTATATGAAATATCTGACAGAAGTGGATCACCAACCAGACGATTAGACATACAATCGAGTAATGTTTCCTCGTCTCCCGTGACCAGTTCGCTCATATCAAAAAGAACATTTCCTTCCAGATATCCATTTTCATCGCATAACATCCACTGCTCCATCAGCGACATGGGATTCGTCAGAAAATCCGGTGCCCCGATCACATGCATATCTACGTTATCTGGTATAGTTACTTTTGTATTTTTCATGATTTTTCTCCTTTTTCTGCGTTTGATGCCGAGTAACTTGAAGGAACGTACATTGCATAGTCCGTTCCAATAGTTTCGCAGATTTGCATCTGTCTTGCACAGTCTCCTGTCAAAATCCAGGTAATTTTTCTTGCCATTTCCCAGGATTCCAGATCATAGTGACTCATGATCCAGGATATTCTCTCAGTCATACAATAATACTTGAAAGAAAATGGCCTACTGGTCTTGCGTAAATCTGCAATAACGGCTTTGATTTTCTCATTCTTTTCTGCGTTTTTGTAAAGCTTGATCATTGCGTATATTCTCCTTTTCTGTATTTTCTTTTCCTTACCATCTTTCCTTTCTGCTATTACCACACGATATCCAGGTGATCGGAAGCGATCTCACGGCATTTTAAAATCTCGCAGATGGATTTTTTATCCATATGCTGCCAGTCGTACGCATAAGAAATTGCCCCGAAATTATCCCAGGAATGATATTCTGTGCAACCGATGGCAAACTGAACCGGATCATATGTTTCTTCAGTCATGCCGAGAAAGTCCATGATCGCTTTTCGGTCACCCCAGCCATCATCCTTAAAATCATTCAGATCCACTTCTACCTCGCCGAACTGGTACAGATCTTCCGCATCCGGATAAGGTCTGCATAACAGCATTGGAAAACAGGTATCAGAATGTTCTGTATCCACCAGAACTCCGTGTTCAAAAAAGTCCCGGTCTCCATAGTTTCTGTACATTTTGTTTTTTCCTTTCTTCTCTTGTGTCTTTTATAGTTTCGAGAAAATTATGGCTTTGGAAGAATACTCATTACATTTAGTGCAAAAAAAAATACACTCCCGAGAATCCGGGAGTGTATTGGAACGATCAATGATTTCTGTTCTTGATTTCGCGATCCACATTCGCTTTATGCGCCGCATCTTCCGCAGTCAAGCCGCGCATCCTCCAACGAAGTGCTGAAGCATAATCCTGTTCTTCGTTGACCATGTGGCGAATCAGATCGGCTTCTTTTTGTCCAATTTTCAATTCAATGTCGGAAATCAGCATGCGAGAGTATTGGTCGAGCCCGCCTGTGCGGAGCGCCGCGAAGTCCTTGAAGGCCGGGGTTCGGTTTAAGATGAATGCTTCGAGACATCTGCGACAGGAAGGGTTCAATCCTTCAATGCCGCCCAAAGCGTTCTCCGCATATCGGCTACGCCATGAATGAAATGATGTATCCGCGGCTGTGTCCGCATCCTGGCATCCAGGTGCATCCGGCTTCTCGCCGTTTGCTCCGATTCCAGCTTCCTGGTCCGCAATTTCATTCCATTTGTTACCGTGGTGTCCTTTTACGTGAATGAACGTGATCTGAATTTCTTTACGAAATGCATGAATCTGTGCCGCGTAGGCTTTTGTGTATGATTTCTTTGCTTTCCATACGCCATCCGGCCATTTTCCGACACCTTCGTAGTCGTGATAAATCGTCAGGTCATCACAGCCGAGATCCATGGCTGTACGGATAGCCATGACTGCAGCTTCGATTTCTCCGTTAATATTCCAACCGTTTGCGCCAGCATCCGGTTTCCCGGTTTTGTGCATGCGGGCAATCTCCTGTTCATTCTCATCAATCAATACCGCTCCGCAACCGTAATAGCCGGTTGTGGAGTTGTAGCTGCCATCTGTATACGCAATCAGTTTCTTTTCCATGTGTAATTGTCCTTTCTCATAATCTGCCGTTATTTAGACACGGCGGCAAAATACTCTTCCACCGGTCTTTGTAACAGGGCCATCATGTTCAGTTCGTCCAATGCATCCTGAAGGGCATTGTGTGTTTCCCGATAGTTTTTGTTGCCAGTAAGCAGGCGCATGATGCCCTGTACGCTTCCGCCTTTCTTTAAACGTCCGGTGCTGAAGACTGGCATTTCCGGCGGAATTTTAGGATTGTACTGGCGGTATACGGCCACATCCGCAATATCACACCAGGTATAGGTATCGGATAACTCAAGCATTCTGCGATCCGCGGACGCATTAAAAGCAAACAGCAACCGGATATTCAGCGTATTCAGCATTAAACTGAGTAATGCCAGAGCTTCTGTCTCGCTGCCAGCCACCTCATCATATTCTTTCCCGCGCTCTCCGGTATAGCGTAACGCGGACGAATACATCGCCGCCTTATTGCAGGCCGGCGTAATCATGAGGTATTCCTTTAAAATAGGCCGGAACGTTCTCTTGTCGGCGATCACCATGCCAACGGACATCAATTCTCCATGAATATTGCTTTCCGTATCAATGACAGCAAAATATTCTGAACGGTCGTTCAGTGCTGATACGTGCACCTTTTCCATGGATGACGCAGTGTCAGAGGCTGCTTTTCTTCCTGATTTTGTTGCTTTTTTAATATCCGCAGAAACGTGTGGTGCCTTATCGCCGGAGCCAGTGACAGAATCCATTGTTTTATCAGATGTTTTTTCGCATTCAATGATATTGGTTCCGTCAATGTCCGTCGGTGCAAAGTAACCGCTGTATGCGTGTTTTGTGATGGTTCGCGCTACGGCATCCATGAGTTTCTTTTTGTCCGGGATGCGGATTGCGTACATACGGTTATTCATCACATTCCACAGGACGCCCTTTTCAAGCCCGAAGGCCACCATATACATGGCGCACTGTAAGGCATGCTCGTGAGAAAGTTCGCTGACGAATTTCAGTTCCCAAACCGTTCCGTCAAGGACAACATCGGCTCTGCCGGTTACGGTCAGCCCACGGAGTTCCCCTTCGGATCGTGCAAACGGGATTTCACATTCCAGCTGGATATTTTTTTCGTCCGGAGAAAAATGCTTTGCCAGACGCTTTTGAAGCTGCTGTTTTTCTGCTTCCTGTACATACGGCACCAAAACCTGCTGTTCATAACGTTTTTGTTTGGTTTCAAATGCCGTCAGCGCAAGGATCTTTTCCTCCGTGCTTTTTGCTTCCAGTTCTTCTGTAAAAAGATAGCTCATATCCTGTAATGCAAACGCTTTCTTTAACACATCGTCAATGGAGTAATGATCAAAAAATGCAAATTCCTGATACTCGCCGATGCACGGTGAAAGGTCGATCAAACCGTCTGATGAATTGATTGTAATTTCACTATGGTCCGCTTGAATCATTTCCGTGATCCGCAGAAGACCATAGCATTCCTCAATGTCTTCCCGGTATTTAAAATCAAACATGCCAGAGATTGGCATCGGTTTGAAATTTGCGCTTGGTTTACTGTTTTCTGACAAAGTCTGTTCCGATAATAACGCTGTGTCGCCCTTCACAAAAATAATTTTCTGTTTTCCGCGGCTGGCGGCCACACAGAAAATATTCCGCAGAATTTCATACGATGTCTGCGGCTGCCCGAGCCGGACCGACCAGTAATCTTCCGTGTAATCAAAGACTACGCAGATCGGCCGTTCCAGTCCCTTGCTTGAATCGTAAGTGGTAAAAATGGCGCAGGAGTTATCCGGCGTCGTTTTCTTTCCGGCAGAATCAACATCCTGGATACTCGCATACACGGTATTCTTGTTGAATTTCTGTGGATATTCCATTTCCAGGGTATTCAGGACGCGAACCATATCTCCATTGGTTCGTGAACCAAGACAGAGAATATCTTTTGGTTCCTGTTCCCGCAAAAATTTTATGACTTCCTCAATTTTCATGTGACTGATCTGGCAGTCTTTATTGACTCCTACAATATCTTTTTCCCAGATACGGCCAAGCATTTTTGCGTGCTCCGCGCATAAGCGAAAACACCTGGTAAAGTTCAAGATCTCGTAATTCTCCCCTAAAAACCGGTTCATAAATGCGGGCACGTTCAGGGTTGTCTTGTCATAAATTTTCTGTTGCATATCACCAACAGCAATAATCTGAATGGATGGATTCTTTTCCTTGACCCTCCACAACAGCTTTGCCAGTTCTTCTTCGATATCCTGATATTCATCAATGATAAGAACGTCGTAGTGGGCGATAGGTGGCTGCTGTCTTAAGAATGTCTGAATCAAATCAGATTGGTTCGCCGCTCTCATGCCGGCCCGATATAGGGTATATGCAGCGAATCCATGATAGTTCTGAACCAGAACGTTCCGGTTATGGATTTTGTCTTTCGCATCCAGCTTGAGCAGTCGGTTATAGGTCAGATATAAAATCCGTTTATATGCCGGGAGTGCATTACATAGTTCCTGAATAGCCGTCGTTTTTCCGCTTCCGATGCAGGCATCTACGAGGACATTCTTCCCATCCATAGCTTTTTGAATGAAAATTTGCTGTTCATTTGACAAATTTATCATTTTTAAGCCACCTCCCGTTCTGTCTCTACGACTGCAATTTGCTCCGCTGTCACGCAATCCATTACATATACACCGTTGTCGGCGCTTCTGCGAAACAGCACGTATCCATCCGCATTAGAAAGGATAGTGAGTGTTTCCGCTTCCTGAAACGGCGCAACCGTCCGAATCCAATGGACTTTGTAAGTATGACCTGATGCAGTTTCTGAAAACCGGATAATCATTCCTGGCGCGATTGTCTGTGTCTTTTTTTGAAGTGTGGATTTTGATTTTTGCTTTTTCCACCAGCCTGGATACAGCCATTCCATGATGCAGAAAGCCGCAGCATGGGCGAAAAACAAAATATCCAGCTCCAATAAACATAATCTAAGCATGTTTGTTCCTCCTTTTGTCTCTTGTGTCTTTTTATTGATTCTTGAAAATTATGGAAGCAGAATAGAGAAAATTATTTCTATGTAGAACTGCACAAGGTAATCGCGCCAGGGCTATCCAATCTGTTGTGATTAACACGCACACAGTACAAAACCCAGCACACTTATGCTGGGCTTGTATAATGTGATACAATTAGAAAGATGGATCTTACTCAGGCAAAATGTTCGCAAATCCGTCCATTCCATGAATAAAAATGCCGACTTTTGGCATTTGCGGCGTCTTACTCACGACTGAAGTCACGAGAATGTGACGCCGGAATTTTTCAAAATACGTTCGTCTTGTCACAGGATAATTATGGAAAGAAATGTGTTGGTTTTGGTTTTATGCAAAAAACAGAACCGCCAAAAGGCGATCCTGTTTTAAATGGCAAATATTCTTATGTGTTGTCTGATACGGAAAGTGCTGCCTTTGTCTGTGCATCCGCAAACATCTGCTGCATTGTCTTGTTTCCACGCGTCAGACGTTTAATTGTCAGATCATCCAGCTTATTATTTGCAAGCCGCAGATTGTTCTCCGAGGACAACAGATTATCCTTTACTTTCTGTAAATGATCGATTGTTTTGTCGATTTCATCGATTGCCTTGGAAAAGCGATCGCTGGCCAGTGTGTAATTGCGGCTGAACTTGTCCTTGAAATCCAGAAGTTTGGCTTCAAAGTTTGTCACATCAATATTCTGTGCTTTCTGTTCCTCAAGCTCCCGTTTATAAGCGATGGAGCTTCGTGCCGCATTACGGATGATGGTAATAAATGGAATCAAGAACTGCGGACGGATTACATACATCTTCGGGTACTTGTGGGACATATCCACGATGCCGGTATTGTAATAGTCGTTGTCTGCCTCCAGCATGGTTACCAGGACGGCATATTCACAGCCCTTTTCCCTGCGGTCCTTATCCAGTTCTTTGAGGAAATCTGCATTTTTATGCTTGCTGGCCGTGGTTTCGTTTTCATTCTTCATCTCCATCATGATGGAAACGTATTCCATACCGTTTTCATCGTAATCACGGAAAATAAAATCTCCCTTACTGCCGCTTGCGGATACTTCGTTATCTTTCTCGAAGTATGCATTCTGAAATCCGACGGCACGCACCTGATTGAATGCTGCCTCGCAGTGCTGCTCCAAAGTCTCGCCTATCATCTTTGTGGACTGACGGGCCTTTAAATCGCGGTAATATTCCACAAGCTCGTCTTTATCTTTTAACTGTCCTTCATAGCGGGCCACAAGCTCCTGCTCATGCAGTTTTGCCTGTGCTTCGGCCATTTCATTTTTGGCCTTCAGATCGGCAACCATTTCCTGCTGTTTTGTGAAGCGCTCATTCGCCTCTGCTTCCGCTTTGGCTACTGCCAGCTCTGTATCTGTTTTTGCGGAGCGTACCTGTTCATGCAGTTTTGCAATTTCCAGTTCTTTTTCTGAGAGAATGGCTCCGTATTTCTGTTCTGCTTCACTGGCAGAAAGTTTTGCGGCAGTTTCTGCATTTTCCCTTGCTGCTTTCAGATCGCTGCGCAGGTTCTGCATCTGGGAATCCAGTTCGTGTTCCTTTTCGCGGAACTCCATGGCAGCCTGCGTTTTTGCAAGCTCCACGGCTTTGTCACGTTCTGTTTCCATGACACGTTTCTGCTCTTCCAAGTCCGCCTGGAACACATCATCACGGATCTGCTTAATAATTGCAGCATATCCATTCTCATCAACCTCAACGGCTTTTCCGCAATGCGGACAAATAAATGTATATTCTTTCATCTTTTCTCTCCTTGTATTTTTGATTTAGAAACTAATTTGAACTGGTAACGGCACGATTTCGATACTGTCCGTGGCGCGTTTGTAGTGATAAGCATTCGCAGTCAGAAATTCCTCTTTTGGAATCCCAAGGGACATAAATGCCTGTGCCGCTCCGTTTTCCATGCCATCGGTCCAATATTGACCTGACATCACCATCCATTCATGCACGCCAGAAGGCAACAGATAAAGATCGTCTTTTAAAGTTGCCGCGATCAAAGCCAAAGTACCCGGATATGCAATGCATGCAGCCCCACCGTAACCTTCTTCGCAAGTCAGGATATACATAGTTCTATCGTGTGACATCATCCATATTTCCTCTTCGGAAAGACCAAGCTCCTTATCGATATCCGGCTGCGCTTTCAGTGCCTGTTCCCGACATTCCATTGCTGTATTCAGTGCTGCCGGCTTTTTTGCCATGCTGTTTTTAACGGCGACCTGAAACAGTTCTGTGGCAGATTTCTTCCATCGACTAGCAAGAGTTGTGCTGATCAGTGGACGGGTACAATATTCGTTATGTTCAGGATCTGGAAGCTCCACATAAAATACAATTTCCATATCCAGAAACGGAGTATGTACGACATGTTGCAATACTTCTCTTTCCGTGATCGGACTTGCCAGCCGAAAAAAAAGTTTATCTTTGACTTTTTCAAAACTTTCCATCTGGCTTTCAAGGTATATGTGTGCCTGTTCTGTTTCCAAAATACCATCACAGAAACGCTTCGCAATCTCCTTCGGGGTCAGCCCTTGGGATAACAGTTCCTGAATATTGCTAAGCAGATAGCCGCATGCGTATCCGGTCTTCGGATTTGCGATTAACATGACAGGTTCCGGTACATCCTGAACCGTAGTTCTTTCCACACGGTATCCCTTTAGTCTGATTCGGATTTCTTCCATGATTTTCTCGATTTCTTCCATTATTTTTTCTCCTTAATTTTTGTTTGAGTTTTCCGGCAGCAGGCTTTGAAGCCGGCGGCAGATTTTTTTTGCTTTATACAGTGGCAATCCATAAAACTCTACTAATTTCTGCATGGCATAAGTAAACATGACGTCTGTTTTATTCTGGACGTATCCACCGTGACATAATCCGATCCTTAACTCCATCATCAGTTTTTTGTCCGGTTCTTCATAAGTCAATTCTTTTACAACCCACTCAAGTTCATCCGTAATAGATTTACCATACCAGTCCCCGCAAAAAAATGTTTGCAGAAACAGATGTGTCATGGTGCTTATGCCGAGCCGTTGCGTTGTGTCTGTGATTAACATATTTCCTCCGTATACTTACAACAAAATACGTTCCCATTCTCCGTCCACATACTGCCACGCAGTAGGGTTAAGGGAATACAGTTCTTTTCGGAAGGCCTCTCTGTAACGCTTCAATAAGCCTTCGCGGCTTGCGAAAAATTCTTCCGTTCGCAGATTGCCTTTGTTTGATCCTGATAACTCATAGAATCTGAGCTTGTACTCATAATGCAGCATAATTCCCTCCTCTCAGGTTTTTTGCCAATGCCACTACTTCTTCCGGTGACATATAGCAGACATCTTCCCCGTATGCACTGGTCACCATATCTACCACGAAACGATATTCCGCATACTTGCGTGCATGTTCCATTTCATCCCTGGTTGCAGGACGAAGTGTGTAAATTCCGGTCGCCGTCCGTAAAATCACGGTCTTTGAAAATAATTTCTTTTTCACAGTCACACCGGACAAACGGAATCTGCGCTTCAATCCGTCACCGCATTCCGGATACCACATGATAGCAGTATCCGGTTCCTGCATGGCAATCAGCTCAATCACGCGGCCGATTCTGGTTTTTGCATGATCACTGCATTCTGTTACGTCGACAATTAACATATTTTTTAATTCTTTCATTTTTTTATCCCACGGGTGCGAACCCGCTCTCCTTTCTCATTAGTGTATCAGCACTTCCTTCATAATTTTGCAGCTCGGTTCGTCCAGAACGGCAAAAACAATGCGACGGAATGTTCCATAAAACAGCAGATTCAGTTCATCACGGAAAATCTCCGCTACCTCTCGGACATCATTTCCAAAAACGCCACAGCCGAATGCGCCAAGGATCAGAACTTCTTCGCCCTTGCTATGTGCAGCGTTCAGTACAGCCGCAATGCGCTCTTCCATCGCTTCTTTGCATACGGCATCCGGCACACCCTGATACTTCTGCGCTGCTTTTTTATTCGGTGCCGCGCAGGTGATAATGGATGCTTTAGCCTCCTCGCCGTGCTGCCAGAACGGAATATCCGGTGTATAAAGCATGTCCGAACGATATAATGCTTTGTTCAGATTGCCCTGGTGCCGGTCATAAAATATCGTTCTGGCCTGTGTGCTGTTCAGGACCGGGTACAACAAGGATGCATGACACAGACTTTCTTCCTGCGCCATGGAACCATCCAGAAACATACCGCCTGGATTTTTGTATGATGCAAAGTTTAATGCACATACACGGTTCCCCTTGGCATATTCCGCCATAATGGCATCTACCGTGGAGCACTGCACAACTTCTACTTCCGGCTGCTCAAACTTACACGGGCCGGAATGCATTGTTCCGGTATCCTGAATCAGTTCCGTGCGTTTTACAAGGTCTTTAATTTCCTCCTTGCAGTTGCGTTCTTCCCACTGGACGATCTCCTGTGCTTTTTCCATGTTTTCTTTCCTTTTACTGAAATAATTCAGTCCATTATTTTTTCTTCCCATTTTTTACCTCCATGTGTCTTTAACAGTTTCATGGAAATTATGGAAGAAGATGTCCTGCGAAAAATATCTTTCGAAAAAATGGCATATTGCTTATCCACAGTATCATTGCATCTCTTTTTTTCGCCACATCTCACGACACAAACCATGTGAGTTGTTATGTAGTACATCGCAACTACGCCCTTTGCGGACTTTTGCCACAGACTGATGGCATGCCCGTCATACGCAAAAAAGACCGCCATTGGCGGTCTTAAATCAACAATGTTCCTCGATCCACAGAAGCTGTTCCTGGTCATCCTGCTTTCTGTCGCGCTTGGACGCAACACAGCAATAATCAAGAAATGCAATCATAACAGCTACGGTAATGATACTGCCAACGATCAATGTGTTCATTGTGTCCTTCTCCTTTTTTCTAATTTTTTATACATTTAGGTTCCTGGTTGAGGCGTTCCTTATGCCAGACCACTGTTTTGTTTCCTGTTCTCTCCGGTTGTGTTTTCTTGGCTTCAGGCGTTTGTGGTGACTTTGGTTTGCCAACGCAACCACGCAGATCATCTGTTTTCAGTGTACTAACCATATAACGTTCCGTTTGGGCGAAATACTCCAGATTCACCTGACGGTGCCCATAATCTGCCCACTGAAGCGTATGTTCGCCGCAGATCGGGCAGTCATCTTCACCAAAGTTGACAAGCATATATCGTCCGCAGTGCTGACACATAACAAAATCACCGAATTCCGGATGCCGGTTGTGGCTTGTACGCAAGTCATAAATCGTGATTCCCATATTTCTCCTTTCTGAGTACCTTTGGTGCCCTGATTACCAAAAAGAGCAGGCACATGAAGCTATGCCCGCTCTTTTGAAAACTATTTGGCAGAGAACACGGTGAATTTATCACACCGCATTCTCTTTTCTGGCGGAGCAACACGTTCATAGCCCGGTACAGGTACCATGGCTACGACGTCGCCCGGGTAAGCTTGAGCTGCGATGATGCTGCCCAAGATCACCAGACGTTCACCTGGGTTTTTAACCTCTTCAAACCAACGCTTAATGCCAGCGATGGTCTGCTGGCCGGCCTCGTCGCCACAAAAGCTGGTAGATACGTACAGGTCATTTACCTGCGTTTCTACGGCCTTCGCGTTGACCAGAACGCCGCACTGTGGCACCTGTTTTAAGGTGCCACCAATATCCTGTAATGTAACGCTGTGCGGCGTGGTGTTTACTACCACCACACCGTTTTTGAAAGTCTCGCTTAAAAAATTCATTTTTTTCCTCCTTATGACGCCGTGTGCGTCTTGCTTTGTTTTAGTGAGTTTCGTTGAATATCCGGTTGTTTACAACCAGCTCGTCCAGTGTTGCCGGAGCAAAGTTGTTGATCATACAACCGGCATTCAACGCTTTCGGCAGGTTCCGCATGATGCTGTAGGTGCTGTTTGTCTGCGCATGAATGTGCGCAAAAACATGCCGCCATCCGCGGTTCATGCCGTTCCACTCTGCCATCGGATAATGGCAGAGGACGATCTGCTTCTCGCTATCTTTGATTTCCAGATAATACTGGATCTCATCGAAATAGCGACGAGGGCGCTCGTCCGCTAACAGTTCCGCATCATGGTTACCCACGATCAGAACTTTCCTGCCGCGCATCCGTTCCAGATAATGCCACGCCGGATATTTACTCCGGAAGCAGACATCACCCAGCACGTATACGAGATCATCGTCCTGCACGCGGGCGTTCCAGCGCTCGATCAGTCCCTCCGCCATGGTTTCTACATCCGGCCACGGCCGACAATCATACTTGATTGCGTTAAAATGACCGAAATGTAAATCCCCAGTATAATAAATCTTTGCCATATTTTTTTTCTCCTTACGGCACCCGTACGACCGCGGGCACCTTCCTCATCGGTTTATTTTTTTGTTATCGGGCTACGCAAGCAGCGTCCTCAGTTCCTCTTTCAGAACTGAAGACTCGCACTCCGCGACTTTTTTACAGGCCGCTTCATACGCTGCCAGGGCGCGCTCTGTACCGGCGTGGCCGATAGGGAAACGCCAATACAGGTGCTCCCAATCGTAGTCAACGGTCAACCACAACCAAATGTCGTTGTGGTCGCCATCGTACCCTTCGCCGGCGCCAAGCCACACATTGATGGTCTTCCCGTCAGAAGAAACCACCTGTGCGTTGCGACCCATGGTGTACGCTTTCGCGATACACCATTCGTCTTCTGCGCCCGCACGCCAGAGTCGTGCTTGTGTGCGATCATCCCAGTCATATTTCTGGAGAGCCTTTAACACTCCCAGAACATATGCCTGGTATGTCGGTGCTGTATCGCCTTCCATTCCGGTAACAAAAATCTTACCGAGAAGGGAAGCACTACGCAGGGCTTTGACCATGCTGCGCTGTGGGAACATTTTTAGATATTCATAGAAGAAATCATAGTTTCCTTTGATTTCAATCTGAATATCTTCCACACATCCCAGTGCTGCTGCGCGGTTGCAAATGGTGTTAATTTTTTTTATTTTTTTCATAATTTTTTCCTCCTTACGACATTGCGCAACGCAATGCCTTCTTCATGTGTTTTTTTGATATGTTCTGTATAAATCACAGTCCATGCGCACGGCACGACTGATTGAATACGGCATCCCCAACATAAAAGACAGCTGCCATCTTGTGACAGCCTGCCATAATTTTTTACGTGGAAACCCGTATGCGTTGCGCCGAATGCGCCTGAAATTCCAAATCCACGGTTGTTCATCCGTAAATGCAACGGATTGACCAGTATATAAACGACCATTGACATGGTCGGTTCAATACAGCATTCCCTCATAAAAGACAGCCGTCATCTTTGCGACGGTCTGACGTGATTTTTTATGAAACAATCTGTATGCGTCGGTGCCGGATGCACCTTTCCATTCTGTCAGCAGAATTTCTGCTGTAACCATTGTTGTTTTCATGGCTCCAATTCCTTGTATCAAACTGGAATAATTATGGAAGGTGATATTCAGCGGCAACAAAATTTCTTACGTGTTAATTTTCCCAAATCGAATACTTTCCACCGGGTGATACGATGATTGAAACAAGGAATACGGCATATCACAGTAAAGTTCCGATTTTGTTTCCACATACATAGTCGGATCCGTATAGCGCCAGATTCCTTCCTCGTCCCGCCACCGCAACATAGTATGGAAAGCACCGTCAGAATACCGCTGTACCACCAGGCACTCAGTTTCCATGCCGGATTCTCTCAGAATGGTGCGTACTGTACGGGCGAACTGCCAGCAGACCATCCGTTTCCGTTCCACCGCAGTATCGAGGCTTGCGTAGATATAACTTTCATCAAATGTGGTATCATCCAATTTATGCACTGCCTGGATCACCTTTGCGAGCCTGGAACATCCATTAATCGTTCCATATGTCTGGATGATTTTGTTTTTACAGTCATTTTGCTTATCCGCAGTTTTCTCCCATTGAACTATCCATTTCACTTTTCGAGCAGCGGGTCCGATGACCTGGCTGATACCGGGAACGTCTTCATCTGTCATCCGGTACTGACGCACATAATAACTTTCCCAGTCGATCAGCGCCTGGTCTGTTACAAATGAAAGTGCCTCGCCATTTTCATACGCAATACTTCTAACAAGATTTTCTTCCGGGTTCAGATTGGCACCATTGATCATTCTGCCGTCTGCGGCAAGGTAGGAGTCATCCTGTTTCTGATTTGTTGCAACGCCGGTTTGTAACCCTGGTGCGGTGTAATACAGTTCGCCATTGGACATGTCGATACCCCACCCTTCCCGGGCACCATTAGGGCCACATAGAAAAATCCCGTGTCCCGTATCAGTCAATGTCTGAGTCTGGGATATATCTGTCTGTTTCTTTGCGCTTTGAATGAGCATGGCAGTTGTATCTGCTTCGCACGCATATACGGGGAATGCGCTGCATAACTGGGCAGGAATCCATGTGACGGCCAGAACAGCCACAAAGGATATTTTTAATCTGTTCCACTTCTTATTCTGCATACGCCCCTCCTACTCCACATCATCGTAAAGATGCCCTGCGTGCCACAGTTTGACAATCTCTTCCATGTTCTCCATTTCTTTTTGCGCCCGAATGAATTCTTCATTGGTTCCGCCGTTATCCGGATGGTATTTTTTCAGGTACGCATTACGTGCGTGCTTAAATTCTTCCATTGATGGGATCTGCGAAAAACCCAGAGATTTCGCGTAATCCTGTATCTGCTGAATGGCCTTTTGTCTGGCCTCTTCCTGTTCCGTTTCCTCATAATATTGCTGTGCTTCCCAAACCATCCTGTTGATTCGATCTGTATCTTCCTGGTACTGTTTCTCTTTTTCTTTTTGAGCTTTTTTCGCCGCTGTATGCCCGGTAATTTTCAGAAAGAATCTTGTGATGTAATAGGGAACAAGCAGATGGATCATTGGTATGGCAATCAAAATTACAGATGGTATACCAACGATTACTCCGAGACAACGACACAACACAGAGAGAAATCCGAATGGCAATTTATCTGCTATTTTCCAAAGTGTCATTACAATAAATACCAATCCAAATGCACCAAGCACAAAGGAACAAAATAACCATCTGACATCGAACGGTGCCAATGGGTCCACGATTTTGCGATACAGTATTGGTAAAAATTCAAAATACATAGCATAGGCCAGTATGTAGAGAAATCCTACCAATGCATCATTGAACGGTACCTGATAGAATTTTTTCTTGTGTTCTGACATAATGTTCTCCTTCCAGATATCCACAGAATACGGTGTTTTTTGACTAAGCCAATTATGGAAGGAACAGGCAGTTTTTTGGATTTTTGCGCAAAAAAACAGACAGCTTTATGCTGCCTGTTTTAGAGAGCTAGGAATCATACCGGATAACCCGGACAAATGTACGTCCATTATCTGCGGTATTGATCATGTTTTTAGTCCCACGGCTTTTCCCGTCCCAGAACGCGACAAGTGCCGGAATACCTTCCTTTGCATATGACATCATCTGGGCATTACGCATTGGTCCTGCCATTTTCCCATATTTATTCCACTCCGCTGGGAATCTGCGGAGTGGCAATTTTCGTTCCATGGCGTACCGGATGCCAATCTGGTCAGCTCCCTTTGCGTCGCCGGAAATAATGACAATATGTGCACCCGGATAATCTTCCTGCAGTCCAAACACGATTCGATCCAACTTTTCCTTTGCCAGTTTATAATCATGAAAGGTACGGGATCCGGCTACAATCAGTCGGATCTCATAAATTCTGTTAGTTCTCGCATTGTCCTCCTACATCGATTCCATCAATGAAAAATTTCACGCTATCGAGCTTGTGTAGGCAGTCATGTAATGTGTAATGTTTTTCCTGCGCCAGTACGTTAGTTCCATCAGGTAACGCGATGACAATCGCAAAATCATCCCAATATTCCGGGAGAGTTTCTCTACTTACCTCAATTAAGATAGATGAACGATAACGTTCTGCGGCCCATTGGATTCCATCATACTGACTCGCATCTTCCGTATTTACATAACGTTCAAAAGCCAAGACTGCAGCTCTTTTTGCATCTTTCTCATACATGCCATACTGGGTTTCCAGTTCAGATTGCATAAAACTGCGGATAGCATCGTTATAGATCTTGCGGTTCAGGCCACGGCGATAGACTTCTTTTAACAGAACTTTTTCATCCATCTGATGGGCGTGGTATTCTTCTTCACCAAGACACTCATACACTCCGTTATGGAACAGATAAGCACCTTCCGCATCACCGTAATAATGGATTTCGAAGTCCACATCCAAATGTTTCTTCTGGCATGCTTCCGCGATCTTATCAATCTGCTGCTCGATGTCACCGTTGCAGTCATTGAGCTCCAGACAGAATTGTCCATTCGATTCATAAGCATCATCCGAATCAAAACCATACGGATCGAGTTCTTCATGATTTAAAATCTCCACCAGCTTGCTCATATCTTCCATGGTTTTGGTTACAAAAGTTCCCTCATTATAATAAGTCATCGTTTTTCCTCCTGCTCTTTTTTGTACATCTGTCTCTTATGATGGAAATCATGGATTGTTGCCATTGCCTTGCTCAGCAAAGAATTCGTCGTACCCGGTAAAGACCGTACGATCCTGTTCCTTGTAATCTTCCTGGCGGACATCCTGCCAGCAGCGGCATACCAGTACACCCTTTTCAGCTGCCTCCGGGTTTTTGCATTCCGGAAATTCCGTATGTGAAAAGTCGATTAACAAAAGCGGAGCTGACATTACCTTTCCTTCCCGTTCCAAATCCACAAAAATTCCTGGGTAATCCGGATCGGAGGACGGGTAAGCGTGCATAATACCCACCGGCGTTTCCACATATATTACCGGTTCCGGTGTTTTTGCGCTTTTCCCGTCATGTTCTGTTCCCAGCATGAGCACAGCTTTCACCTTATCACTGAAATGATAAAGATCATCATGTTTATGCCACAAAGTGTTGATGATCAATTCGCCAAGTTTTTCATCTGGGTAGGAACTCGTCCATTCTCCGTCTTTCAGATGCTTTTCATCACCAAAGCAAGCAACTGTCTGTCCATTAATACGCACAAGAATTTCCCCCTGTGTTGCACCCATGTTAATGCGGTCAGCTTCAATCACCCACTTGCCACTCGGTTTTGGTTTTCTGTCATAGATTGCTTTTATAACATCATCAGGCAGACTGGATTTTCGGCAGCACCACTCAATTTCCGCTGTATAGTCATTGATGATGGCAACTTCCTTTTCGCCCCAATGCCAGTGCGTTCCGTCTGCGTATGCATAACCTTTCAGATCTTTTTCTGCAACTTTCATCTTTTTTCTCCTTTACTTTAGGCTCAGTTTTCCTGTTCTGCTCGTTTTTTTAACATACCTCGCCACTGCTTTCATTTTTCCATGCTCCGGTATACAGATTTAATCCGTTCTGTCCGTTATTTTCATCGAAATAATACCAGCCTTCCTGATCCATGTAACACGGCACGTGAAGTCGTCTCTCATGACTGAAGCCACGAGCTTCCGGTATCCGGTCGGATCCCGTTCCTGAAAAGCTCTGCCATGAAAGTGTCCCGGTAGCCGGATTTCCTGTCCGGTTGGAGCCTTTAGGGCTCCCGGGCTGCCCTTCCTCCATACAGGCTGAACTCAGTTACTTTGCCGCGTTACGCCGCAAGCACCGCATTCAGCTTAATTAACGAGGATAAGGTACACTGACTTCGATGGGCAAGTTCCGGTACTTTTGCCGCAACTGCCTGCCCTGCCGTTACCGGAAGGGTCTTTAAGAGTTCCCGGATATAATATCGGGAACCGATGTTATAAGATGCGTTCAGGTCGCAGTTGTACTGCTTCCCGGTCGGAAACCGGCAGAGGCTGTAGCTTGGAAGCTCTGCCTCTTTCCCGCGCTGTACGCGGCCGGTACCGTCAAACGCAAGTCTCGATGTATTCCAGGCACAGACCCGGGCGATCCGGATCATGTTCCGGTGGGCCTTATTCACGACCATGGCCTGTATGTATTTCGCCCGCCAGAGGTGGAGCCGCTGCTTCTTGCTGCCGCGCTTCTTTCCGGCGAGATCCAGGTGTTCCATGACGATGCAGTCCACATCATACTTTATGGCCGTATCCACGATGAACCGGGCGGTCTTGACCGCAATGTCATCGTTGATGCCCTTTGCCTGTTTCCAGAGACCTGGTGTTTTATGGGCACAGAGCTTCTGTGCATGCTTGATGTGGCTGATCGCATGCTCCAGGGAGTCGTATTCTCTCGGAAGGGAAAGAAATTCCCTCCCGAGGACCGCGCCCTCCGGAGTCATGATGCTGCACGTACACGCACTGTTCAGTCCCAGATCTACGGCCAGGATGCGGGTATTTTTGATAGAAACTTCCGGGAGTTTGACTGCTGTCTGGAACACGAAATCCAGAAACCATTTCTTCCCGCGTTTCTGTAAGGTCGGCACGCATTCCTTGTAATTTGTACAGTGATGCTTGATATAATCCACATCACTTTTTCGAAGATCCATCAGAACCCAGTCCCAGGTATTACGGATAAAAACTTTCAGCGCCGCCTGATACATCCCGGTACGGACAAACATGCCGGACCGGTACATGGCCGGATACACAAAGCCTGTCTGCGGCAGCGATGGTTTATCTCCGCGTTTCTCCGGATCTGTCGCCTCCCAGTTTGCCAGATTACTGCGATAGGACGAAACCTTACCAAGCGCTTCCGCAATGGCCGCCCGGCGCAGATAACTTGGGAACTTGTAGAATCTCACCGAGAAGTCGTATGGAACAACAAGGTTCTGTTTCGTTTTAACCGTAAGTGATTCCACAAAACCGGAACGGTTCTTCTGTCCCTGAATGACAGAAATATACTTCCATTCTTTCAGGCATACAGCCACGAAGAAGGAGACTGCCTGACGGTACAGACGGACAGTTTCGTCGAAAACGCGGTTAAATCCCTTGGTTCGGACACAGTATGTCATACTGAGCTTCATACGGCAGCCTCCTTTCTGTGGTAATTATGGAGCAAATGCCGCGGAAATTGACAATCGCCTAACTCACGACTGAAGTCACGAGTATGCGACGACTGATCTCCGCTTCTTCAACGGAACATAATCTTTCCATACCGTTTTCAATGATCTTATACATCTCGGCCTCCGTTTTTTTATTTTTTTTGACTTCATCGGCCGCTTCTTTCAGCTGTGTCAGAGCATCTTCACATTTCTTTTCCAGTTCGTTGATTTCTTTCTGGATTGAAGCAATTCGTTCATCATTTTCACCCTTTTCTCTTCGAATCCAAACAATCCAACTCCGTTGACTTTCAATTTCCTGGATGTCATACATGAGATCATAGACTCCAATATCCCGAAGATGCTGAAGTTTGGCCCTGTAATCTTTCCGATCCTGACAGTTGCATCCATCATCCTCCTCAAACAGGCAGTCCCTGCATGGATCTTTTGGAAATCCCTTCCGGATCAATGCCAGTTTTTCTTCTGCTGATTCTATTTTTTTCTCCATAATGCTTCTCCCTTTCCTTACTGCATTTCTTTCAGAACCTGGACGGCGAAATCCGCGTCTTCTACGGCGTCTTCATACAGATAACAAAGAACATCGTGTACGCGGGAATACAGCTCACCCAAAGTAGCATCTTCCGCATTTGCAACATACTCGAAAATACCTCCGTCTCCTTCCGCGAAGCAGTTTTCGTCGTAGTCCCATTCCGACGTCTTATAATCAATGTATCCGTCGTATGGCGTCCCGCTCTCATCCTCATCTCTATCCAGCTGGCTTCCGTCTCCAACCTGCATATATATCACTGCATTTTCGGTTGGAACAAACACTCGCAGTTCCATGGTGTTTGTCTGAATTCCTGCCTTTTCCAAGATTTTCTGTAACTTGTGTTTTGTCATAATTTTTTTCTCCTTGTTCTAAATTTGATTATCGGGCGGAAAAACCATGGTGTGATACCCCATGGCATTGCGGATTTCGTAAAAACCGATCATCCGATAAAATGCCTGTAGTTTTGCATTTAACACCTGTAAAAATACCGGCCGTTTCCCTTCGGATACACAGCGGCCTCTGATCGCTTCCTTGACCATTTTGGAACCATAGCCCCGATGCCGGTATGCTGGTAGGATAAACACATCGCTTAACTGGTATGAATCCGGAGTCCACAGTTCGTGATCGGTGATTACCGGGCATTCGTTATCCGCGTAGCCAATCGTGCAATATCCAATCAGTTTGCCGCCCAGATACAAGCCCCAGCTTTCGTCATTCCATCCGCTGAAGTCTTCTACCCATTCCAATACATGGAATCCTGATAATTTGTCCAGCTCTGAAATTGTTGCCGCATCACTTTTTCCTAATGGTTTTGTTGTTGCTGTTTCCATTGTATCTCCTGATTCTAAGGATGCCGCCCACACGCAGGCAGGCGGCTTTGTACTCGTGCATCTTACAGTTCCATTTGGAACTTTTCCGGTGCGGTAATTTCTGCTGAGAATCCACCGTGCAGGAATCCGTATTCATCAGACAGCCAGTCTGCAATGACATCTGCCAGTGTTTCTGTGTCAATGCCATCTTTAGTTTTGTAATCTGCAATGCGGAAATAATCCGATACGATAATTTCTTCCGGCAGCCTAAGATCCTCGGTATCGTCTTCGCCATCAGCATCATCATCCGATGTATCCCACTTGATATTGGTGATATGAACGGTCAGATACTCCGGAGCCTGTGCTTTCTGGCATGAGTCACACGCATCATGAAAGAGTTTTACAATGAACTGGCCGACTTCAGAAATGGCGAGATGATCTGTATTGATTTCCGCATCCACCTGAAAATCACGGAAGAGTTCTTCGTCCTTCCAGAGACGGTCATCAATCTCTTTTTCTGATGTTCCACGAGCCTCCATCCGTTCTTTTAATACGTCACGGGACGCAGTTAATTTGATTGCGTAAAGCGGACGGTCCTGGTACTGCTGTTTCAGCGTTTCATATCCGCCTGGATCAACAACATACATATTTGCTTCATCCAGCTGCTCCTTTGTTGCTCCATAACGGTATCCGCGGTATTCCATGTATCCCTTGATCTCATCTTTCGGGATTTCATCAAATTCTGCTTCCGTCACAAAACGGTGTCCGATTTCATCCGCGGATCTTCTTGGT
Source organism: Pilosibacter fragilis (assembly GCF_032490495.1). NCBI lineage: Bacteria > Bacillati > Bacillota > Clostridia > Eubacteriales > Clostridiaceae > Pilosibacter > Pilosibacter fragilis. The sequence goes on from NZ_JAVYJB010000001.1 coordinate 234,620, forward strand.
CTGGTTGTATAGGATTCCACCTGAAGCCAGCCATATTTTTTATGCAGATATTCCGCCACGCTGGTCTTTCCGGCTCCGGATCGCCCAATCAGAATGATCAGCGGATCAGGACTGAATCGCATATCGCACAAAGTACGTTTTAATCCCTCCGTTTCTTCGAAATCATAACCGTAGTATGTCAGAAGGTTTTCCTGCAATGTAAAATATGGATAAGCGCCACGTTTCGCCAGATAATCTCCGCTTAAAAATTCCTCCTTGACGGCGGCTAACAGATCCGGATCCGGGTGTTCTTCCATCAGTTCGTTCACGACCCATTCCAGTTCCTCCATCACAGATTCCGGGTATTTTTCTTTTCCGAATGCCATTCGTAAAAAGAAATATGCCATGGACGACATCGCTTTTTGTCTTGCTGTTTCATTTTTCTTCATTTTTTTCTCTCCTTTGCTTCTCAAGCGTCTTTTAAAGGTTCGGATAAATTATGGAAATGGAAAGAACGGATAAAGAGGCATGTTTTCTATCGTAAGCTACAAAAAAAATAGGACAGTGCATAAGCACTGTCCCATTCTGAAGGATATTACTTTGGTTATTCCGGCATTTCCTGGTCGTCTTCCACTTTCCAGCTGATTTCCCAATACGGTTCTCTGTCTGGAGTTGATGTCGTGACGGTATATCCATGTTTTTCCAGATATTTTCGGGCTGCTGATGACATTTGTTCACCATCACAGGATACATAGAATTCTCCGCGTGACGCAGCATCCTCAATTTGCCTTGCATAACTTTTGATCTGCTTTTCCAATTTTTCTGCTCTGATCTTTTTCGTGATATTACGCGCCTCTACCGCGCTCATTAAGTTTCCTAACATAGTTTTTCTCCTTATTGCTTATTTGCCGCATTGCCTATAACGTCTCTGACACCAAAACATTTGGCGTTGACATAGGTATTTTCGTGCCATCCACTACCTTTATTGGAATAGACACCACCGAATGAATCAAGGTACTGTTCGCCTGCTTTGGATTTTGTAATGAATACCGGGTTTTTTGCTTTGATCAGCGTCTTTCCCCAGGTTGAGCCAGCGATGGTTGTTTCATATTCTCCTGACACCAGATAGCCACAGCCAAGTTCCTCTGCTTTTTCCATTGCAAACCGGATAATGGCAGATTCAATTTCTATTCGTTTCTTTCCCTGAATGCCAGAATAACACCGTTCCAGGAAAATAATCGGGGTCTCGACAAACGGGGTTGACTGCACAGATGTCTGCGTCTGCTTTACTGCGACATCCGTAAAGGTCAGGCGGTCTTCATCACGTTCTTTCATGCGATTGGCCGTTTTTGTCAGTCGAATCACGGCACGTGCAATGATGGTGCCATTTTTCTTTACATAAATAATTTTTTTATTACCATCGAAATATGCCAGCAGACACTGACGGTACAAACCATCCACATAGTTCATACATGTTCTGGTCGGCACTGCTCCAAGGTTCATAATGCCTTGGAAAGAAGTATCTTCGTATACTTTATATCCGCTGATTGTTACGGCATTGTTGTGAACCCAGTGGTCGTACATACGATCCCGGATCGTCATACAGCATTCTTTGTCCAGATCCGTATACCGCAGCTCATCCAAACAATCACACATGGCGGCTTTGACCACCACTTTGAAAGCCTCCCGTACCGAAGAATGCATATAGGCACGTACATATTTGCCGTTTCCGGAAAGGAAGAATTTCCAGACAGTATCTTTGTTGATCCTGTAAAATTCATCCGGAAGGTCCAGCTGTTTTTTCACTTCCAGCACTGTCTCGTCCTGATTTAAAAACTGCTTCATGCCCTCTTTTAAACCTGTAATACAAAGCGCCGGGTTTTCAAGTACAAACAGTATTTCAGTTTCTGTTTTGGCAGTCTGTAGGACCGATTCCAGGTTGTTTGACGTCGTCATGATTTTTGCGGCTGTTTCCGATGTCACAGGAACGGATACGATCCGTTTTACCATCGTCGGAATGTCACCCTGCTTCAGATGACGGACAACATTACTTACGTCTGCATCATCCAGTGCCTGTTTGGAGTATTTTGCAAACTGACTGATCCTTCTACACGCTTCTTCTGAACGCAGACGGCTTAACAGGATAAAAAAGATTGTAAGTTTCTGAAAGAAACCTTCCGGTGTCGCACAGATACGCTGCAGTGTTTGGATCTCCTGAAATGTATATGGCGTGTTCTTTCCAAATTTCTTTGCCAGATCCAGAATGGTATTGCCGTATTCATCAAACACAGAAAACAGATCTTTTTCTGCAAGCGTGTTGATATCTTTTGCGCTCCATGCATTCAAATAAACCAACCGGCTTACCTTGCAGTGTTCCGTGCATAAATAGGACACTGTGTTTTCTGTCAAATCCCTACCGGCTAAGTAGCGAAGCACTGCTTTTTGGCGTTTTAACACTGCATCAGCCAGAAAATCCCGCACGCAGAATACATCACCATCCAATGTTACGGACGTGGACGTTTCCTTTGGAAAATCAGCGGTAATTTTGTCCACTTCATTACACCTACAAATCCGACCAAGAATCTGCAATGGGGAACCTGAAAGAATATCATCCAGTTCTGTATCCGTAGCTGTCATGACGACGCGGTCCAACTTCTTTAGAAAGCGTGGTTCGCCTCCGCTGTATGCGGTTAAGTTGATCAACCGCTTCATCCGCTGTCTGTGATTTGCATATCGGTCTTTCTCACAAGATTCTTCCTGTATGAAATACTGATTCCATTTCTGAAGGTAACTTGCAACCGATTCTGGATTTTCCAGCCCTTCTGACATCTGCATAATCTGATGCACGGTAAATAACCCATTCATATTCGGATCGCAGCAGAGCAGATTCAGATACACGTCATTGTTTTTATTCTGCATGATTAAAGTGATCATTCTGGCTCGCTGGGAATCTGAGTGCGTTTTGCGAATTACTGGAGTATGCAACATAATTTCACAGTACCATCTTTTTTCTTCCTCTGTTTTTAAATCACAGAATACATGGTTATCCAGACAATGTTCCAGTTCTGTGCGCCAGTAAGAAGAATAGAATAATGGCATAATCTCGTCCGGGGCTACAAATCTGAGAAGCCGGAATATGGTTTTTACCGCTTCCTGATTTTTCGCCAGCTCACTTTTTGCCAATTCCTGCCAGAACAGATCCATTTTACGCTCAAAGAATGGCTTGACCGCTGGTGCGGTATAAGCATTTTTTGATGCTAAACACGGAAGCGCACCGATAAAAGCAGATGCATCCGGGAACATGGAGAAAACCTTTAGACTGCGTGGTATCGTACAGAAAATTTCCAGTGTTGTCAAGACATTTTTGTCTTCTGATACCACTGGATTAAAGTCGCATGTGTCCAGAAGGCAAAGTACATTCCGGGTTCGTGTCAGCCCAATCACTTTTTCCTGTCTGATTGTCCAGTTCATAAGCCAGGATGGAATGTTGCGTTTATAGTATATTGTTCTATTTTTACTTTTTGTGCGGTTTTCTTCCATTTTGTCCCACGTCATTGCAAATTTCATTTGTTCTACTAATCTCATGGTTGTTTCTCCTTTTGTTTGATATACAGGATCCTTTCGGTATCCTGTATTTTTCGTTAGGAAGCCAGCTTCTCTTAAAGTTTACTGTCTTCTGTTTCTGATTCGCCGTTACCTTGGTTTTCGGTTTCCTGAAGCACATGTTTCGCCATCACTTTGAGAAAATACGGGTCTTTCATATTTCTGGCAATCCGACTCATTCGCTCGGAGTATTTATAAAGGCTATGGCCTGCCGCTTGCATGGAAGTACGGAACGTGTCGTCCAGAAGGCTTTCGCTGTTTTCTCCGAAGCGCACTTTCGTCATCTTTAAAAAGCTGATCGTTGTTTCCCAGATCCTTTTTTTACTGTCCAGAATGAACCAGCAATCTTCCAGGAATTGATCAGGATTATGTACCAGATCGCGTACATGTTTTTTCATCAGTTCCTGTACGGATAACAATTCTTTTACCTGCTCCTGCGCTAATGCTTCATTTGCCGCCATCACCTGGTAAGTTTCAAATTCTTCTTTGGTCATTACCATGCTGCGCAGTGTCTCTTCATATTTGGAAAATTCAGGGTTGTTTAATAACAGTTTGGCTAATACTTTCTCTGTTTCGGAATCCATAAATTTTTCAAATGGAATCTGGTTCCGTAACATGTATGTATACATGGACGACAGCGTGTTTAAATTGTAACGAAACCTCATTTCCGCGAACATTGTGAATAAGCGGACGCGCTCTTCCTGTGTAAAACGATCAGGATTTGCATCTGGATATACAGCGGTAAAAAAATCGGCCGTATCATCCCAGGGATTCAGCTCAATCTGTGACTGATCGATACAGTCCGCCAGTATCAAGCTTTTTCCCAGGCGCTTCAACAGCATCCGTATAGTCCATGTATCCAGATCCCGTAGGCCCTGTGGAATTTCCCAGTATTTATCCAGATCTGCCTGGTTACCTAATGTAACAAGCCCGACCTGAATAAATTTTGTGGCATATGCACGGGTGTATTTGATGCAGCCTTCCAGTTTCGATTTCTCATCCACGGTGGCTCCCTGCTTTTTCAACAGCCAGACAATAACATCCATAATTTTTGAAAGCAGTTCTTTCATCTGCTCAGGATGTTCTTTTGCCGAATGCATAGTTGCTGAGGTAGTCCGGTAAACGACTGTGATGACATCTTCATCTGGCAACGCCACCAGACGCTCCCAGGTTGTCGGATCGCTGCAGTCAAATGTCAGAAGTTTATTGAATCCCCAGAAACTAGACTGATAGGCCTTAAGCACAATCTTCTGATACAGTACCATCCAGTTTGCGTTTGTCAGCCCATAGGACCTGCAGAGATTGTAGTTGCTCTGGAAAAATGCCCGCATGCTACTGTATCCATCGATTCTTTTGACAAATTTCCGATTGCAGACATGTGCCAGCATATTCTGTTCAGCGAGTGTATATGGCATGTTTTCATCATTGCCGGATTTGAGAAGATTTTCTACGAATTCAGCACTGATTTTATCCATGACCGCATCTGATACCTTTCCTTGTGCTAAAATCACGTTAAGATAGCGGATTTCACGCTCTGAAAAATAAATTGCCAGTTTTTCTGCATTTTTTGAACCTGGCGTTACATTGTGATTCCGAAGCGCTTTCATTGCAGCCAGTTTTTTGTTTTTTGATGTGCATTGGCAATCAGTGACTAAAGCAATAATACTCTTCGCTGTTTTTGCATCTTTTTCGGAATCCAGCGGGCGCAGATTTTCCAGGAAGGATTCCATTTCCAGCCGGAACACATCCCAGAAAGCATGATATGTTTCCGTCAGTTCCACAAAATCAGTCAGTGGCAAACGATGATCCTGCACTGACTGAAAAAGATGTGTGTGAATCGTTTCCTTTTTCCCAGCATCTGGCTCCTTGCAGATCCCAGCGTTACTTCCGTATACTGTAAAGGCATATTCCAACGCTTCCATGTACGGGTCATTTTCCGCATGTTCATGCATACAGTTCATCCAGCGCTGGAATTGGTCTTCGTTCATGTTGGCATTCAACCGACGCACAATGTTTGGCGATTCCATAGCCAGCGTATGACAAATCCACCGCATATCCTGTTTGTCCAGTCCTTGTATACGGAGTTGGTCCAGAATTTCACCCAGGTACTTTGTACCACAAGTGCCATATTGTGCCGCTATGGCAATATTCTGCATGTCTTTTTCATTCATCATGATTTTTCCTCCATTACTCTATGTCTTTGATAGTTTCGGATAAATTATGGGCATGAATGTCTGACGACAAAAAAAAAATAAGGTCACAAAAGTGTGACCTTATTAAAGATATGAATTGCAGTTACATAGTGATTCGGATGTTTAATTCACGCATATGATCATTGAATACATCTTTGCGGATATCAAAAACTGGATGTTTCAGAAGATCGTAACGCAAGATTTCCGGACATCTTGTCCGAATCGTTGCGAGTTCCCGAAACAGCATTGCCCTGTCATACTGCGCCTTCAGGGCATTTAATGGGCTGCGTGTGATACCAAGCTCATCCTTCCAAAAGGATACCAGTTCTTTTTCCCATTTGGTATCTCCCTGACATGCTTCGATTGCTTTATACAGCCCAGTCACCCCGCCGTACTCCATTACAAGCGGGGCGGCGGCAGAGCTCACTCCTTTGACTCCTGGGATGTTATCCGACGAATCTCCCTCAATCGCTTTCAGATCTGGGACAAGTTTTGGCGTAACGTGCATTCTTCTGCATACGTCATCCTCTGTGTAAATCTGGTAATGCCGGGTATATGCCGGGAACATTTCATTTTCTTCCGGTCTTCCATTACGAAAGGCGTCTGCTTTCCCGGGATTCTCCGCGTTTTTCGCATCCTCAGGCATCCACACCTGGATATTCCGGCTGTCATCGACAAGCTGAAGGTAATCCTTGTCTTTACTGACAAGTACAACCTGCTTGTCTTTAGCGTATTTTTCTGCCATCGTTCCGGCCAGATCATCCGCCTCGTAGTTATCACTGAAAAAAACCGGGATACCGGAATCGGCAAGAATCTTTTCCATAGTCAGGAACTGTTCCTTTAATGGCAAATCTGTTTCCTTTCTCTGCGCCTTATAATCTGCGTAAAGTCTCCGGCGGAAGGTGCTCCTGGTCTTATCAAACATGACCGCCAGATAATCCGGTTTCCAGCCATCCATCAACATTAAAAGCTGTCGGGTCATACCATAAACAGCATTTGTATACGTGCCATTTTTGGCATGAAGGATTTTATCAAAATATCGCGCCCGCTCTTCTGGAACTTTGCAGAAACGGATCTCATTCGGTAACAGCGCATAATATGCGGTTGTTAACATGGAAGAGCCGTCAATAATCAATAATTTCTTTCTCATCTGTGCACCTCCCTAACTGTCTGGTAATATTTCTTCTTGGCATTCCACTCAACCGTAACCGGATTGCCACAGGCGATACACGTTACGTCCAACATAGGTTCTTCTATATTGGTACGGTATCTGGATTTCTGGCCGCATTCGCAGTCTGCCTGAAGAGGTACCAGATTTTCCAAATCCATGACCCTGTTGCAGTTCCGGCACTGATACCGGCTTGTGACGGCCCGGCTGTTGAATGCGTGGATGCGTCCACAGGTTGTGCACTTAATTAGAAGAAACCCTTTATATCCCTGCCGGACTTCTGCTTCCGTTTTGTCTTCGGTCGTCGTGGCCTGCATTGTTGGAATATTTCGCTTTAATGTTTCGCAGTGATCTTCCTTTTGCAGATGTTCTGCTTTTACTGGCATCGGCGTATCATCTACCTTCACCGATTCTTTTGTTATGGGCGATGTTGTAAAATCCTCAAGCATACTATCCGCAGTTTCCGGTGCAGGCAGTCCTGCCGGCTTTGTGGCATATGCAAACAATGTATCTGCCACTTCCCGGAATGCATCCATAAATTTTTCCTCCGGCACTTCCACGTTCAGGGAAAGTCCTGGAGTGCTAAGTCTGATTTTAATTTTTGTATCTCTCACAAAAATATCCTCCTATTCTGTTCGGTCTAACACCACAGACCGGAAGAATTTGTCCAGCGTTCTCAGATCCCGCTCCTCCTGTTCCGGGTGCCCGCTTAACCACAGCCGGATCCGTTCGTCGATACTGGAAGCCAATTCACAGGATAATGTATATTCCGCATCCGGCTGCCCATTTCTGCATAATTCCAGAAGTTTCTCACATTCTCCTGCATCCTGCGTTCCCGGTAGTACGGTCTGGCTGATCAGCGCCTTGATTTCTACTGGTGGTACCGCGTGGTATTGCATGATATAAACTGCCTGCATAGCAACGCGCATAAGACCGAGGGAATTTTTTGCTTGTTTCTTGCCCTGCATAATTTCCTTACGGTAAGACTGAATCAGTCTCATCTGTGCGTGCAGGAGAGGCTTCTCGCGGAAATACGGTTTCGCAACGTCCCGAATTTTCTGAGCAAATCCAAGACGGTCCATGATCACTCTGGCCTGCATCCATTCCCAGAATGTGGCGTTGGATTTGGATGCGTGTGACAGGGCACGTCTTAATTCCCATCCGCAAATATCAAGATCGTCCTCAATGACCGAGATGCTGTCCTGCGGTATTGATAAGCCCAGATACCGTTCCATCGGATATACATAGATCAGTCGGATATCGTAATCGCTCTCATCCGATGCACAGCCATATGCGCGGCTTCCGTATTCTACGGCCAAAAGTATCCGCATCTGGTATTCGGTTTCCAGATTGCTTAATCTGGCCAAGATTTCTGCTTTCTTTCTGTCTTCCATCAGTATCCTCCTGTCTTTGCACCGTCTCTTGTGATGTTATCCAGTTCCAACGGGGTGCCGATCGCAAAATCCTCTTTTGACCAGCAGACGGATTCTTTCAGTCTTTCGTTTTTGAACATGGAAGCTATCACCCGATCCAGTTGCTTCTTTGGAATTTCTGCCTTAACAGCTTCCACTGTACGCACGCCCTTTTCGTATAACAACTTGGAAAGTTTCCATTGCGAAACATGAAATCCGTCTGTGATTTCAAACAGTCCGGCATATCCAGCTTTAACTGCTCGTTTCCAGGCTTTTTCCGTTTCCATCAGGGAAAGCAGATCCGTCATCAGGAATTCCAGTTCGTAATCAAGCGTATATGGGATTCCGTTCTGAGCGACCTTTTCTTCATGCTTTTCCGGATGTGCCGCGATGATCGCCTGACGGAGCCGTGTTTCACTGTATCCTGGTTCCATGTCAAGATTATCCTCGACACAACCATCGGCGTCCTGGCTCCAAAATGCGATCTTTTTGTTTCCGAGGTACAGGTTACCCTGCGCCGCAGTTCCTTCCCTTCCTTCAAAATATTTCAGTTTTTTTACTGTCAGTCCATTGATACTTGCCATTTTTTCTCCTTTTCTTTTGTCCATTTTTTTGTTCCCTACCAGTCCTGTTCCGCACTGCACGCATGATCCGGGATCATTTCCACGTTTTTGCCGCAGTCATCGCAGACCCAGTTACCGTTCTCATCTTCTACCAGGTATGCGCAATCCAGGCAGCGTTCTTTCCGCTGTTTTGCAACACTCTCGGTCAGGATGATGTCCGGATTTAAGATGACGATGGAATCGCAATCCCATGACCGGAGCGCATTTCCGACAGGGCTGCTGCCGGCCTGCCTGAACTCGTCTCCGTACCATGCCAGTTCCACGGCATCAATCCCGAGCCGGACGCATTTTTCGAAGTCCGGCAGGTACATTCCGTATACTGCCGGGTTCGGGTTTTCGCGCATCGGGAGAGCAGTAAGGTCTTTCATCGAGCGGATCGTGTATACGTTCGCATCCGGCAGGAGCGTAAAATCAAAATGCTTCCGGAGCGATGCGGTCTGGTAGTGTTCACATCTACAGAACGGTTCCCATTTAGTTCTCCTCCTTGTCTGCAAATTCCTGCGTAGCCGCTAAGAAGCTCTGTACGAACGGACCAACCAGGAATTTTTCTGTGGCATCATCGTATTTCCCGTTGCCATAGTCATGCCAGTAGTCTTTGTGTCTCTTCAGTAACTCCGTTCCGGTTTTGCGCGACAGCAGGTCACCAGCAGAAACGTACAGACTGACATCGCAGTTATGCTCTGCCCTTTCCGGGTTTTTGATGAAAATGAGATCCTGCTTTTTGTCATAAATTTCGTAGACACTGACCGTGAAATTCCTTAAATACGGTAATTTCTGCAGCAGCAGCTCCTCGATGACTTTTCCGGCAAATCTGGACTGATACGGGCTTGTCATCAGGACGATGGTTCCGTTATCCATCACGGTACGTGACCAGCCGTTCCGGCTTGTCTCCGTAAATTCCGTGCGTGTATGCTTCACGAAACGGATGCCTAAGGACGCTTCATCCCGGTGTCCACGAACTGCAATTTCTTTTGCCATATCGGATTTATCCGCATGGTGTTTGCACGCAGTCAGGATCTCTTTGTCCGAGAAGTAGTTATGCAGATAGTTGTAGCTCGCAAAGAACTCCCGCATGAATGCGGTATTGTAGGTTTTATCCTGCATACGTTCCTTAACGATTGCCTGATGCTCCCGTTCCCTCGCTTCTTCCTGCAGTCCGACTGCATCTTTAACCAGGCGCTCCATCAATTCCTGCTCGGGAATGTCTGTCCATTTTTTGATATACTCTAAATCGATTCTCATATTTTTCTCCTTGTTCGTATTTTTTTTCTGCAATAGTGTTTGCTGATATTTTGGAAATCTTAGGCATCACGTTGCGTGAGCATTACTGCAAGTTCGCCGCTCCACATGATACCACCATGTTTCCATGTTCCGTGAGTTCCGTTAATGCCGTTGTAGCACTTAAGCCCCATACCACCAGCAGCCTTCCAGGCATGCAGGTTTTTGGAATAGTCATCGAACAAGATCCATGTCTCTGGCAGTTTCTCCAAATGAAAAACATCTATGACATAATCTGCTTTGCAGACTCCACAAGGCAGGAGCAAACGGTGCTCTTTCGGAATTTCCGGAAGATACTGATCCAGCCATGCCTGCTTGTCACCATAAGCGTAGCCTTCCACCAGACAGTGGCTTAAGATATAAACATTTTCAGGATGCTCCTTCGCGTATTCGCGGAAAGGATTCACGAATTCTGTCGGTTTTAAGTTCCGGAAATATCCTTCGCTCAATAATTCCGCCTCACATCCTACTTTCCATTCTGCCAGGGTGCCATCCATGTCCAAAAACCATCTTTCGTTCATATTTTTTTCTCCTTGTATATTTATTTGTCGCATTCTTTTAACAGCTCTTCCACAGTTTTTAAATGCTCCGGATCCATATGCTTTCCTGCACGATTTAACATCAGGAAGCATCTCAGGAGCGTTTCTTTATCAGGACGCACCAGGTCTGCGATCGGTACAACCCGTTCCAGAAAAACATGCCTGTCTTTGGCGCTGAGATCATTAAAATACAATCCCTGATATGGATATCGGTTTTCGTAATATCCGCGGATTGCATCCAGGCGCTGTTTGCCATCCAAAATTTCATAGAGACATCCAGATGCCTGCACTTCAGTATGATCCCGTTTCACAAATACGATCTCTCCAATCTTGATATTGGAAAAGATGCTGTCAATCAGCAATTCTTTATCTGCCTGTTCCCAGACATATCCGCGCTGATAGAACGGATCCATGTCAACGCCAAAATGATAATAACGATGCAGAACACCTTCAAGGGTATACGGATTGAACGATAACTGGAGATCCTGGTTCCGTTCCAGAGTGGTACAGTTGACGGGGATTGGGCGAATGTCTGTCCATTGGGCTGCATGATATACCGTTTCCATTTCCTCTGTGTTGTGTTTTCGCACGCTGCATCGGATTACATACAGTTTTCCGCCATGTAATACCTCTTCCACAACACTTTCTTCCATGCTGCCGTACCGCACATGTTCTCCAACACCAAATTGGTAGGTTGGTGTATCCAGATGTGGAAGTGTGTTGCTCAGCCAGTCCATGTCATTTTGGATCTGTTTTGCACGCTGTTCTTTCTGGATTAATACTTTTGCTCTTGCCATACTATTCTTCTCCTTATGCATATTTTGTCTCAGAAGCAATGCGCTTCCGAAATTCCACGAGTTTCCGATCCTGTTTTGCCAGTTCATCTGCCCAGTGCTTTAAATCTTTGTCGATTTCCGCAACTGCGCATGGATTCTTATAAATCAGCTGGTGTTCCAGAGCTGACCAACTATCCATTGCCATGGTACGGATCTGAACTTCGCACTTTTCACGCCGTACTTTACCGTGATGAAATACATCAACGCCGAAAATCAGGTGAAGGCCACGGTAGCCGGAGCGCTTTGGGTTGCGGATGTAATCCTTTTCATACAACAGCGTCATGCCGGCGCTCTGTTTTAACAATCCGGCTGTCTGGTAAATGTCGTCCAGGTACATGACCACGATTCTGACACCAAACAGATCTGCCAGTTCCTGACGGGCAGCTGCGATTGTCGGGTTTAAGCCTTTTTTTACTAGCTTTTTATAAATGCTGTCCGGGCTTTTCATCCTTGCGGATATGGAATGGATCACAGTACGCTTATGGCACAGTTCCAAGTCCCTCCCCGCTGCCTCTGCGCGCTCCTGGACAACGCCGGCTACATTTTTAAACAGGGTCTCGTAGTTTTCGTTCTCCATCTCCTTGCGGATCCGGTTTACTTCTTTGTTTACTTTCATGTCTTTTCTCCTCTGTTTTCTATATTGTTTCGGAGAAATTATGGAAGTGGATGGTGGAGAACTGGTTCGCGGTATAGCATAGCTAATGAGCAAAAGAAAACTGCCTGCTATTACTGCAGACGGTTTTCTTGAAAGAATGATTTGTGGTTTAAGAGCGGTATAGTAAAGAAAAAGACCACTGCGTATAACCGCAATGGCCTTTAGAAGAAGACTTCTATTATTTTTTGTAATACATTTGCTGAAGAGTTTTTCCATATCTGAGTAGTCGCACAGAAAGGATTTTTGACTCGCAAGTACCATTTCACTTTCTGATATCCTATCGAAATGGATCACGTACCCATTTTTCAGAGCCAGGGATCTGATAAATTCCCTCTGGCTGCGTCCGTTACCTTCCCTAAATGGATGCAATGCATTTATTTCTGAAAAATAGTATGCCAATTTTCGAATAAACACATCCTCTTCCAATCCTGCTAAATACTTTTCCTTTTTAAGCTTTGAAAAGATTTCTTCAGCCTGTTCTGGTATAAACCTTACATTACAAAACATATTACCTTTTGCAATGTCTACGGTTCTTACTTTTCCGGCCCAGTCATAGATATCCTGAAAAATATACGCATGGATTTCTTTCAGGTGTCGGAAATCAAACTGTCCACGTATCGGATTATCCATTAATTCTAATAATCTGAGCATCGTCAGTCTTCGTTCAAACGCGTATAGTTTGTCCTGTTCCCTTATATTCAGTTTGTTGATTAACACGTCTGAATTCGGATAACAGTATCTTGTATCCGACATACTACACCTCGCTTAATATTTTTGTTCTTGCTTCATCATAGCTCATGTCGCCGCGCTCAATGCTTCTCAACATACCAAGATCATCATCATTCAGCTGAAGTCCCTCCATTCTCATTGTCGCCACCACTTCTTTAATTTTCTCTTCATCTGTATAAGATGGTTTGGTCAGTTTAACAGAGAACGGGATACCTTCCTGAATGATCAACTGATTCAGCGCCATATTGATATACGTAGACATATTAAGGCCAAGCTTATCCAGAATATTGATTGCTTCATTTTTTACACCCTCAGGTGTTCTTGCCTGAACGATCCCCATTGTTTCCATAATCACAGCTCCTTTCTTATATGTCTATTATATGACACTGTATATACAGTGTCAATAACATCTTGGCATGATTATTTTGTTCTCAAATACTGCGCGTATTCCTCTAAGGTCTTCGCCGTTCTTTCCAGACTGTCGATTTCAGAGATTACATCGCCTTCCACATCCGTACATACGGTAAAGACTTTCCCGATTGTCTGATCCGGTACATAAGCCGGAATCCTCTTTTTCGGTTTCCAGAAGGCGACCATACAGCCGCCTTTTTCCGGATAAGGATATACATATCCATCGCCGACAAACGTATCACGATACTTCTGCGCATCCGCAATACGAATAGGAAAGCATGTACCAATACCGGCATTTAACCCTTCTGTTAATTCTCGGTTCTTTCGATACAACTCTATCGCAACCGGATTTCCAAAGCCGGCGATCCAATTGTACGTCAGATCACGTTCCGTGTCATTCAGAAAATTATGTCTGAGAAGCAATTCCGGATTCATGTATGTTCCATAACTGAACTCCCACGCAAACGGATCATTAAGCACTGGATTTACGATTTTAATTGGAAAATCTTGATCGCCATTTTCCCTAAGTTCCAACCAGCATGTCCTGCAACTTCCCTTGCAGGCCTGCAAAGCCAATAAAGCTTCCTGGTAATTTGTTGTTGCTGTTGTCCAATTTGTTCTGATCATAAGCGCTTCCTCCTCATTAGTCTTTTGTGTTTCGGCTGCAGCCGCAGCTGTAGTTTCTTTGTTTATAAAATTTTCCCACATACGGAAAGTCATAATATTCTTCCGTTTCTGGACAGGCATCATAGGTTACTACGATTTTTGCACATCCCGGATAGGATAATGTCAAATCCTGGATCAGTCCCGCCAAACGTTTGTGATCATCCGTTTCGTACCATTCCCGGTACAGCTGTTTTCCCTGTAAAACGTAAGGTGGATCGATAAACAGGAAATGATCCGCATTCCAATAAAATTCTTCGATCACCTGGAGCGCATCCATATGCATCACCGTGATACGATCCTTGTATGCTGCGATCCTGCGGATTCGGTCTGCCACCTTTTTGTAATTCCATCGGCGCTCATAGTCTCCTGCGATCCCGGCTTTTGTGATTCCGGAAAATGCCAGCTGGTTTGCTATCAGAAATGCCGCCGCTAATTCAACCGTGGGGCGACCGTCCGGCCGGTCGAGTATCCTTTTTGCTTGCAAAAACTCTTCCCGCGTGCCCTGTATGTTGTGAACCGCATTCAGGAGTTCTTCTGTATATTTCAAAACAGATATCCAAAATGCGTATACACCCGGATCCAGATCGTTTAAAACGATCCGATCGGCGCGTCCTGCAAATAGCATAGCCAGGGATGCGGCGGCACCGCCGGCAAATGGCTCGACCATGGTGCCGATATGCTCCGGAAAATGCGGTTCCAACTGCTTGAGCATTTTCCCCTTTCCTCCGGGATAACGCAAGGGGGACAACCTCCCCTGTAAATCACTTTTTACCTGCTCATCCATCTGGCGTTCCCGACAGTCACAGGCCTTTGTTTCTAAGCAAACAGATAGGTCAATGATTCTGGTTATGCCTGCATATGGCGTGAATCTCTCGCATTCCGGGCACCAGAAGCCAGTGCCATGAACATCTTCTTCGATATCATCTTGCGAGGCGAATATCGCCCCGCACACCCTGCACCGAAATGTCTTCAATTCCTCCGCTCCTTATTCTCATTCGCATAATTTGCAAAATTCTGCCGTTCTCGCCAAATGGATACCTGCAATCAAACACTGCATTCTGGAACTGCAGGAATCACCATCTGCGACCATCGCATACAGGCGATTGACATTCGTTCGAATTGGATGAATCTCTTCCTTGCCCTGCATTTCGTAAAAATTTCCACTCACAAGCAGCCCAACAATGGCAACCTTTTCGTCCGTCATGCCGGCGCTGCTGTATCCGCCAGGGATCGTAAAGAGTACCTTCTCGGTATTAAGCCCGGTTTCCTCTTTTAATTCCCGTTTGGCGGCTTCTACCGGAGTTTCGCCAGGATCAATGAGCCCGGCTGGAAATTCGAGGCAATAGCCGTTGATCGCATAGCGGAATTCACGCGTAACCAGGAGATCACCGTTATCAAAGATAGGCACGATGCATACGGCATCTGTTTTGGTACCCAGCCCATGCTCCTGCACCTCTGGCCATCCATGACGGCTTACGATCTCATACGGGATCTCAGCCCCACAATCGTCATATTTTGCCTTATAGGAATGCAGATATTGCCCATTTCCATTTGTCGGTTCCAGTGTTTTTAATTTTTTCATATTTTTTCTCCTTTTCAGTTTTCACAAAAGACCTGTCTGGCTTAACAGTATGCTGAATAATTAAACCTTCCAAGATGGGCGTCCCAGTCGAAATCTTTCGGCAGATACCGTTCCATTTTGTGCCGAAACTCGTTTACGAAATCCTCGTACGAATCGTACGGTCTCTTCACGAAACTCATTGGTCCGTCCAGAGGAATCTCACAGAAGATCATGTAGCTGGTTTCTGCACGCAGATCAATCCAGTCAACAAACTCCGGATTCTCTGTCTCCGCCCCATTCTTCATGTTATGGGGTACATTAAACTTATCATTGACGCGATACGGCATAAAGCGCATACCATCATAAATATCGTCATCCGAAATTCTGACAATGCCGAAGCGTTCCTCTGATTTGGGATCCATGGTTACCTCTGTTCCGGATAAATCGGAAGGGATATATCCACAGTCCGAATAAGCCTCGGTAGTCAGATCAAATGCTTCATCCGGTTCATAAGCGGCACCCGGATCAAATTCCTCGCCGGAATACTCCAGCGCCTTTCCCATTTCTTTCGGATTGCATGCCAGATACTGTTTGAAGAAGTTGATAAATTCCTCTTCGTTTAATTTCAGCCCACTTCCGTAATATGCTGCGTTCCATTCACTCATAGTTTTCTCCTTTGCTTTCTTTCCCGTGTAAATTGGGAGTCATTATTTTTTAGTGCTGTTCAGTTTTTTTGTTCCGTACCGTTACCCTTTGTGCCTGCGACCTGGACGTGGTTCCATTCTGCTTTCCCGCAGATTTTCTTGTCTTCGCATTCCTGGCATTCCAGGTACAATACCGGATACCCTCGGATTGGACACATTTTTGCCATCTTTTCTTCCTCCTTTGCTCAAATGGCTTATACATGGTTTCAGTGAAATTATGGAATGGGATATCTCTCGGCACATCCGTTATCCAAAATCCATGTGAGATTTTCCATAATTCCACTGCAAGAAAAATGTTAAGGAGGCATAATGATGAGAATCGTGAATGTTGAAACATCATGCAGAAAGCTTGTCAAAACAGTTGGCAACTTCCATATCCTGGAATACACCCATGACGCCAGCGTATCCCCGACCAGTGCTGTGAACGAATATTTTATGGGCAAAATGAACGTACGGCGCAGGCAGGCGCTGATCGAAATTGACAAGGATCACTCAGCAGTCATCCAGGCCGGAGCCATGCAGTGGATGGGCGGCCACGTTGAGGCTACAACCGGTGTAAAGGGGATCGGTGATCTGTTTGGCAAAGCTCTCAAGGGCGCTGTCACAAAGGAATCCGCCGTAAAGCCGGAATACATCGGCGACGGATACCTGGTACTGGAGCCGACATACAAACATATTATTCTTCAGGATATTTCATCCTGGGGACCGGTCGGTATGACGATTGAGGACGGGATGTTTCTTGCCTGTGATTCCAGAGTAAAACGCGACATTGTTACCAGAAAAAATCTTTCCTCTGCTGTATTGGGCGGTGAAGGACTGTTTAACATGAGCCTTCGGGGGAACGGCGTAGTTGCTCTGGAAAGCAATGTTCCAGAAGAAGAATTAATTGAGATCGAACTGGAAAATGATGAGCTTAAGATTGATGGAAACATGGCCATGTGCTGGTCTTCCAATCTTGACTTTACCGTGGAACGGACAACAAAAACCCTGGTCGGTTCTGCAGTCAGCGGCGAAGGCCTTGTTAACGTATATCGCGGTACTGGACGTGTTTTAATGAGTCCGATAGCATCGACCTTATCTATGCAGACAGCAGCAAGCTCTATCTCCGGCACAATAAAATAAGAAATCATAGCAATACCGGGGCGTATAAGCCCCGGTGTTCTTTTGCGCTCTTTTATCTTTTTAGCATTATGCCAGTGAGAGCGTGTGCCGGACAGCGTATTGTTTTTCGGACTGTGTTAATGTCCTCTTGCCATCATGACATAGTGTATTTTGTAATTCCACAATTTTCATATCGCATATTCTGTCATGATAACGTTCCAGCAATAGCAGTTCCAATACGGATGTTTTAGATTCCTCCATTACCGTGATGTTCATTTTTGCATATTTATATGCAACTGCAAGGTCTTGCATGGTTATCGGCTCTTTGCGCAGCCTGTTTTTGTAAACTAAATAATTAATTCTCTCTTTCACATCCTGATCAATGTCCGTCAATATGCTTTCCTGCATGTGATCACCTCCTATTCATTTGTTCTGTATGAGAATTATGGTCCATGATGCATTTGATCTCTGGTTTGTGAAGTTATCTCTTATGACTGAAGTCACGAGTATATGGCGATTGATGTTATCAACGGCTTGTTTATATGGACGTATGTGTAAAAAAAAGGAACCTTCCGAAGAAGATTCCTGGAGAAACTATTTTTCGCCTATTTTGTTTGCTGCATCTGTCAATGCAGATTTTGTTAGATTGCGAACAGCTGAATTGATGTTAGTTTTCTGCTCCTGATAGATGCCCGAAACTTTCTCGTACGTTCCCGGGTGGCTTCCGCAATAGCAAGCTCCAATTACGAGGATGGTCAAAGCGGTCATCATCAACCGACGCATGCGTTTTCTGCCAATAATCATCTTGGCAATTCGATAAATTTTCCAGTAAGACATTTTAATTTCCTCCTGTATTGGTATTATGGTTTGCAGCTACCGCATGGTGTATAACCTTCTGCGATCAGTTCTGCGCGATCCGTCTCGCGTTCTTTCTTATTCTGTTTTGATATTTTCCCCACGCTGTCGCAATCAGGAAAATGGAATTTTCTGGTTTTGGCGTTGATCACATACAGCGTTGTTGCGTATTGCGCATGCTCTTCGGTGTCATCGACGATATCTGCCATGCTATTTGCAACCCAGCTGTCTCCGGTTGCATAATCAATTTCGATTCCAGGCTGAATATTATACACAAACACATGGAAGGATGTGCCTTCCCCATTGTCCTCTACAGAATACGCTTCCATTTCCACACCTCTGCAGACCAGGTCATCCCCGACAAAGATCGGTGTGACTCGATACAGTACATGGTTATCCGTTTCCTTCACGTAGTCGGCTATCATATTTTCGAATGGCAGCATACCATCCACGTTCATGTACCGTGTGCCCGTCACAAGATTTTTCTCATTTGCGTTCTCTCCGGCGAGCTGAAATCCAATCAGATGGCAACGATTATAGAGATATTTGTCGCTAATGATGTCATCATACCGGACGGTATGCCAGCCTGTCGGTTTGATCATGCCGATTTCGCCGCGCTTTTCCGTTGGCATCAACTCTTTGCAGATGTTGGCATATGCAGCGCCACAGCGCCCCAGTGTGTCTAAATCAGAATAATGGTGAAGTCGTCTCTCATGACTGAAGTCACGAGCTTCCGGTATCCGGTTGGATCCCGTTCCTGAAAGCTCTGCCATGAAAGTGTCCCGATAGCCGGATTTCCCGTCCGGTTGGAGCCTTTAGGACTCCCGGGCTGCCCTTCCTCCATACAGGCTGAACTCAGCTGTCTTCCGGCACTATGCCGCAAGTGCCGCATTCAGCTTAATAAGCGAGGATAAGGTACATTTGCTTCTATGGGCCAGTTCCGGTACTTTTGCCGTAACCACCTGCCCCGCCGTTGCCGGAAGGGTCTTTAAGAGTTCCCGGATATAATACCGGGAGCCGATATTATAGCTCGCGTTCAGGTCGCAGTTGTACTGCTTCCCGGTCGGAAACCGGCAGAGACTGTAGCTTGGAAGCTTTGCCTCTTTCCCGCGCTGTACGCGGCCGGTACCATCGAACGCAAGTCTGGATGTATTCCAGGCACAGACTCGGGCGGTCCGGATCATGTTCCGGTGTGCTTTGTCCGTTACCATGGTCTGTACATACTTTGCCCGCCAGAGGTGAAGACGTTGCTTTTTGCTGCCGCGTTTCCTTCCGCCAAGGTCCAGGTATTCCATGACAATGCAGTCCACGTCATACTTTATGGCCGTATCCACGATGAACCGGGCGGTCTTGACCGCAATGTCATCGTTGATGCCTTTTGCCTGTTTCCAGAGTCCCGGTGTTTTACGGGCACAGAGTTTTTGTGCGTGTTTGATGTGGCTTACCGCATGCTCCAGAGAGTCGTATTCTCCCGGAAGGGAAAGAAATTCCCTTCCGAGGACCGCGCCCTCCGGAGTCATGATGCTGCATGTACACGCACTGTTGAGTCCCAAGTCCACTGCCAGGATACGGGTGTTTCGGATATCGGTATCTGGAAGTTTTACGGCTGTCTGGAACACGAAGTCCAGAAACCACTTCTTCCCGCGTTTCTGCAGGGTCGGCACGCATTCCTTGTAATTCGCACAGTGATGCTCAATATAGTCCACATCACTTTTCCGAAGATCCACCAGAACCCAGTCCCAGGTGTTTCGGATAAAGACTTTTACCGCCGCCTGATACATACCGGTACGGATAAACATACCGGAACGGTACATGGCCGGATATACGTATCCCACCTGTGGCAGTGACGGTTTCTCTCCGCGTTTTGCCGGATCCGCTGCTTTCCAGTTTGCCAAGTTGCTGCGGTAAGAGGATACCTTACCCAGCGCTTCCGCAATGGCGGCACGTCGTAAGTAACTAGGGAACTTGTAGAACTCAGCTGAGAAATCATAAGATACCACTGGATTCTGTTTCGTCTGAATAGTCAGGGATTCCACCAGGTTGACCCGTTCCTTTTGGAACTGCCCGGCGGAGATAACATCCCATTCCGTAAGACAGACATCCACGAAAAACGAGACTGCCTGACGGTACAGACGAACGGTCTCATTGAAAATGTGGTTAAATCCCTTTGTTCTGACGCTGTAGGTCATACTGAGTTTCATGCGGTAGCCTCTTTTCTGTGGTAATTATGGCAGGAAAATGCCGACTTTTGGCATTTGCGGCGTCTTACTCACGACTGAAGTCACGAGAATGCGACGCCGGAATTTTTCAAACACATCTTCTGTTTTTTCCCTATCCGTAAAATACGGGATATTTCCATTGAGCTCTGTGTATGGTTCGCCTGAATAAACCGGTACCGTTTCCTGCCCGTTCCACGTCGTGAAGGTGGATATCCGTTCCTGTGACTGCGAAGATTCTGCTGTCGCAAGCGATTCCGCTACGCGCTCGATTGCTTCATGAAACTGGCTGGTTTTATCCGTTGGCATTCCAGGACCGGTTATGGAATGGTTACTGCATCCACTTAACAAATATGTTGCGGTTAATAAGCATATAAGAAATTTTCTCATCTTTATCTCCTTTGCGCTTCGATTGCGATCTTAGTAATGCCATTTTTGAGTATCTGCTTGTCCATACAAACTACCACCGAGGATTCCACAGAACGCTGCAGTACTGTTTGGATTTTCTACGGCACCTGACAAATCATAAATCAACCATCTTCCGTTTTCGTCCTGAATAGCGTTCCACATGTGGGCATCATTTTCTATAATGGCCACCTTAATATAATCTGCATTTTGAACATTCCATCCCACAACTCCATCGTGAAATGGAATTGTTTCTATCATGGCACGAAACATACATGAGAAGGCGGTGCATACACCGCTTCCCTCCGTGAGCATATACCAGGCATCCGCTGCATTTTTCTTTGCACTCATCTGTTCCTTTGTGGTAGGATATGCGATTGCGTGATTATAAGTATAATGTTCGCAGATATATTGAATGACAGCAGATATTGCCTCTTCTTTTGAAAGTCCATCCCGTACAATTTCAGGCATATGGAACGCCATCCAGTCCTGAACGTATTTTGTGCGTTCCTGTAACATCTGTGCATCGCTTTTTGATAAGGATACGGAATTGCGATGCAGATACAACTCTTGAATTTCATATCCTGTACATGAACGAGTTGCATTCATGATCGCATCAACAAGTTCCGGTTCCCAATACTCCATATCATTTACATGAACGTAAATTGTATCTTTCATGGATATCATGCGTGGATCATTTGCGAAAACATTTATATTGTCGGCTTGAGAGACCAATTGCATACTTAATATACATACCGTTATGGTAATCATAAATATTAGATTTTTGATTTTTTGCATCATTTGGTGCGAAGGTATTCGTAATTTCAGTTGCAAAAAAATTTCAATACCCACGCTTCCTCCTTCCCTGACTATAATCTTCAGCGTTTTCTGAATCTTACAGAACTTATCCGTTGCCTGTTATGTCATGGACGCCATAATTCACCTCCTTTAGCGAATCAGTTTTGTTCCGCAGTATTCGCAGTGAGCCGGAAATCCAAAGTAATCCGCGTCATCATTCGTGGCAATTTCTTTTCTGCAGTGCGGACAACGAATCACATCATCTGCATCATCGCCGTCTCTGATTACGGACATTCCGTCTGTAAAACGGGACTTTGCGGATACTGGTTTCAGGTAAAAATGTTTTCCGCTATCCGTAAAAATTAACGAACAATCCTGCATGGCTCCATCAATCAGTACCTGCACCGTGGTATTTCTGGTTTTGTGAAGCGGCTGTTTTCCAATTTTCTGGAATCAGCGATACCAGCTGATTGATTTTGATTTTTTCTGAATTTGTTTTTCCATTGTTTCTCTTTCCTCCTGTATCTTAATAATTGTTTCGGAAGAATTATGGAAGAAGATCTGTTGGATTGGTTATGTTGTCGTACAAAAAAAGACCCGCCATGTACGAGCGGGCCTTTCGGATGAATGATTATTCGGGCAATTTGCCGGTGGATACAATTTTTTCGAGTCTTGCAAGCGCTTCTTCTTTTGATCCACGCATATGATCAATGATCATATAACGATCAAAGTTTTCTGCAAGTTCACAACAAAGGTTCCATGAAAATGTGCCGTCCTTGTATGCGCGCCGCTTCAACAGATAGAAATGAAAAAGTCCAGCTCCGATATATGTCGGTTCATACATCGTGCCATGGTCATTTTCTTTGATGGAAACTAAAACGTGACTATCTGTCTCGGTCAGGCAATGATACGATTTCATTAAGCCTTTGAATTGCTCTGCCAGACTATCATAATCGCTACCGTAAATAATAGCCGTGCATTCATTTGGATCCTCTTCCTTTTCAGGATTATCAATTATTACTCCCTTTTCTTCCAAAAAATCTTCGACGATATCAACCATTTGACCGATGAATTCCGGTGTATCGTTTGGCTGTACCGGTACAGTCCGGAATTTAATTCCACGCGTCTCCAATTCATCCAGCAGTG
Organism: Pilosibacter fragilis; assembly: GCF_032490495.1. Classification (NCBI taxonomy): domain Bacteria; kingdom Bacillati; phylum Bacillota; class Clostridia; order Eubacteriales; family Clostridiaceae; genus Pilosibacter; species Pilosibacter fragilis. Next base: position 257,497 of record NZ_JAVYJB010000001.1, read on the forward strand.
CTTTGGTGCTCATGTTTTGAATTGCATTTTTATCTTTCATAGTTTTCTCCTTCTTTCCTTCTTTCTTTGAAGTCTATCGTTTCCAGCATTTGTATCCGGCTGCAAGCAGTTTCAGTCCTGCCAGAACTGCTGCTGCCGGAATATAATATTCGAATCCAAACATTGTCTCCTCCTTAATTTGTTTCCGACCAGATTTCCTTGATTAGCCGGTCGAACAATTTATTTAGTGTTTCTCGTTCCTGACCTCTCGGATACGCGTAGATTATTGTCCCATCATCCATAGTATATATAAAAGAATCAGCATTTGAGGTCAGGTAATCATTGTGACAACTACATTTTGTCAGCTTATCTTTGATGTAACAATCGAAGGCTCTTGCGAACATCTCACACTGATCTGACCAATATCCATGGCCGCTTTTTCGATACAGCTTGTCAAATTTACAAGAACCCAAATAAAAATCCGTCAGAGTCCCATCTTCATGCCGGATCATATTTTTCAGCAGTTCTTTTAAAACAGGCGGATATGCATTGGAATTGTACACATCATACGATTCTGTAGCCCACACAGCGGAATCGCCGGCGGATACTGCCATAAAATGATCCATTGCGTGTCCCCATTCGTGGGCAAGACAGCCGGCGCCATGGATTTTAGTCAAGTTGATCACCTCAAGCAACGGTTCAAAATGCGCAGATGCCGCTGACTGACCGCCGCGACCCCTGGAGCCGAAGGCAATACTTAACTTCCCACCAAATGTTATATCGGAAGGTTTGATACCAAGCGCTGTTGCCAAATCATAAAATGCCTCATAAGCTAGGTTCAGATGCCGCTGCCGTTCTTCATTTGACAGCCAGTTCCCGAATTCACCGCCGCGAACCTGGAATGTATCCATAAACCGCTCCGGTGAAACATTTTCTTCAGACTGTAGAATCGGTTTGCCGCTTCTGGTAAACTTGTCCAATTTTGTTAATTGGAAGCTCTTTTTCTGTTTCTTTGCGGGTGCTCTCCGTTTTTCATCAGCTGCTTCATCTATATTTTGTGGTTTCGATGCAAGTTCCTCGATTTTTTGCATGGCCGACTCTTTACTTGAAAGATTGTATGCCTCGATCTGTCTGGTAGCGGTATTTACCACGAACCAGGAATCCTGCTTCCATGTCCAGGAATATTCTTCTACTTCTTTTGGATAAAAGTAAACGCTGGAATGTCCGTATTTTATGGTCAGACGCATGGTACCTTTGCGATCAAATTTTTCAAAGAATACCTGCTTTTTATCATAACAGCATGCAGATAATTGGTTTTTACGGATGGCGTATTCCTTATCCTGCTTCGGTACCCCAAAAGTGATATATTCACTTTTGCGTTTATAGCACAGTTCTCCAGCAAAGGTGATTGCCTTTAAAAACTTATTGGTGATGATTCCTTTTGCCCGATCCTGTACATGGACATAACGGCCGGTTTCCGGCGTCACAAATTTACCCAAAATATGATTTTTATAGAATTCTTCTGCCTCCTTTGGCGTCTTGACTCCCATGACCGCATCCCGAATCTGTCCTACAATTTCGACGTAACGATCTTCCTTTTGCTCTCCCGTCATGGAACTGGTATTCGGCGGCAGCGATTTACGTATTTCATTCTGCCAATAGCAGACTGCCTTATCTGACTTTTCTTTTGAAATCTTTGTGACCCAATCCGGTTTCGGCCAGACATTCTCTTTGGTCACGTACTTTTTTGCCTCTGAGTCAGTCAGTTCAAAAAGATCGTCTAAAGATAATCCTCTGGATTTCCATACATCTTTTCTTGCTCCGCCGATTTTCTGACCAAAATCTACTAATTTTGTTTCTTTTGCCATTTTGTTTCCTCCATTCAGAATATTCTATCGCGCTAATCCGCAATACAGATTGATCTCGGTTTTATATGCGGCTCTGCTGATACGCTCCAATTTGCAGGCATACCCACTGTACTTAAATACAAAATAGTCTGCCTGATACCCGGATCTATCTGCTTCTTTCCATGAATAGGATTTCACCGGGGCTAAATCCACAATGGATGCACCTTCCGGAATCACGATTCCCCCACCGTCTGCCCATGCTGCCATACGGTGTACAATCAGGAAATTTCGCGCACTCTTTGCAAGGCTGTCCAAGTCATCTGTCAGCCAGTTTTCCGCATAATCCGTTGGTTTTACGGTACAGATATTGTAGTGTTTTGATTTCGTCAGGTTGATCACTGTTTCTGCCTTTGTTTGCTCAACAAACGTGTTTTCTAAAAATGGAGATACGACGATATTCGTCTTCAATTCCTGCACACTGCCGAATGTTACAGCCACACTGCATACAGCGACCATTGAGACAAGCATAAAACTAGCCACTGTTTTCACAAGCCCTTTCCATATTTTTTCGATCAATACTTCTTTTGCTGTTTTTTCTTCCATGTTTTTCATCCTTTCTCTTATGTCTTTCATCAGTTTCAAGGAAATTATGGCTTTGGAAGGGATGAAATAGACGGCGCCTTGCGTCCAGTTAATTCCGGCGTCTGCATAGCGTTGACTGTGTTAATATTCTTTTTTTTCCGGCCCAGTTGACTTCGCGTATTCGGCCTTATACAATGAATAGCATTATGAAAGGATGCGATTGGAATATCATCGCGAGATTATATTATGAACAAGATAGAAACCTGGGCGGCGGCCAATCGGACCGCCATTGAACAATATGTGAAGGACAGAAATTATCTGGAGTCAATCCAATTTTTTGCATGCGGGACCAAGCTATCCAACGTGAAGCTGGCAGCACTTTTTCGATGTGACCGCCGTTCTCTGCGGCGTTATTTATCCGGTGAACGGCAAGTGCCAATGGAAATTGTTGGGATCATGTTGCGGAATATGGGGATTCCCTATGTTGAATTGACCCTGAAGGATAAGATGGAAGCGCCGGATTGTAATCCGGAAGGTTCTCTGATCTGGTACGGTGGGAATGAATTATTGGCTAATACTTTATATTTTTACAGGACTTTAGAATGGAAAATAAGCCGCTTCGAAATGGCCTGTAAACTGAATATTCGTGAAGATGTTTTATGGGAATATGAACATGGGAAACGGAGGATTCCGTCTGCGATTGTGGAACAGATTGTGCAAAAATTCCACATTACTGTCATGGAACTTTTCCCTACGATCGTTTCTTACGATGGAGGTAAAACGTATTTACAATTAGATACTCGCTATGATTTAACGCTTGGCGGAAAGCACTATAATATTTTTGAGGACGTCATGTATGTTGACCCTAATGGGGAAGAGGCCAGCTTCTATATGCCTGAATGGCCGGCATGGCGTTATGATGCTTATACAAAACCATTGCTGAAATATATGCCCAATGAATTGACGATGGATGAATATTATAATACCGATGATTTGTATTTTGTGAAAGGCGATGACTGGGGCGAAATTTATGAACCTGGAGAATTTCGTGGTCAAAAACTACCGCCATCCTACGAACATATTCGAAAATATCTTACGCCTGGTGCAAGGCGCCGCAAGAACGGGGCGTTTAATTACCAGATTTTGTCATGCATATTATCAGAGCATTATACCGTTTCTATCACACTGTATAGAAAGCCTGCCAGGTTTGATCTATCAGATTATGTGTTTTCTGATAGCGTTTGGTATCAAATGCTGCAGGATCCCGAATATTTCAAAAAGGGAAAATTATGCAGTCACAATCATACTAATTTGGTGGCTGATTGTTACCTTTCATGGCCAGACGGGCAATATGTCAATATTTTTCAGCTTAAACAGATCCTGCGGTTTCTTCTCGCCAATGTTGTTATCAGCATCCAGCTCCGTAAATGTCTCCTGCGGTACCTCCACCCGTAAAAATACCAAGGCATCGTTGTTGCCGGTATTCTCGATCTGGGGATCCTTCACGATCTCCTGGTTCGGGATGATGTTCTTAACAGCATCGCTGTCGTTACCCGGATATCCCGGCTCCTCCAGGTCGATCTTCACCTTACCGACCGTAAAGGTGTTGGTGGCCGTCTCGGCATCCGTCAGATAGGCCACGGTGCCGCCTGCCGCCACGGAGACAACCAGGCCGCAGGCCATCAGCGTCCGAAGCAGCTGCTTCTTCGATTTCTTCATAAAAAGAAAACCTCCTTCCATAAATTTTCTGTCGGGACAATTATGGAAGCTATTAGATTGCTTTTCGCGCCAGCATACACTGTGACTGTGTATTTCATCGTATTTTTCACAAAAACACGCACTGTGACTGTGTGGCTCCTGCTTACTGACTGCGGATATTAAAAAACTCCCCGAAAAGATCGGGGAGTTGCATATATGGAATTAGACTATTTGTGTAGGTACAACTTCGATGATAATCACACCAGCGGGCGGATTTCCTGGCACTGTGCTTTCTTCCACAGTTGTTGTGATGTAAGCGACTTTTGCACGTTTTAGCCATTTTGGCATTTTCTTATCGCCATCGGACGCAAATACCATGGAAGGATTTCCGCAATTCCATGCGCCAAGAGTGGCATCATAAATGCGGAAGTTGCAGTTTACATCAAAATTTTTATTCTTAATCAATTTTTTCAGCTTCATGATCTGCTCCTCACCACTCAGTGATTTCTCTTAGTGCTTCCATACTGTTTTCCTGAAGGTTGTCCTCAGAAATCTCACGGCTGGCATCATTCAGATAATCGGACATCTTATCTACCAAAGTAGCGCATACTGCGGTCGTATTCCACTGTCCGGATTCGGTATCCACGGCTGAATACAAAACGACTTTCGGCCCATCCATGGCTGCCATATCGTAATAGAACGTATCCGGCCTTTCCTCCAGGCCTTCCGCAAACAGCACGTCTTTTCTGGCTTCATCAGACCACATACTCAGCACCGGTACAAATAACAGGTAAGATGTCAGGTTATCCTCATCTTCTTCGTTATCCGTGATCCAACCGACCAGATAGCCTTCAACATTGTCTAAAGTGAATGTGTCTGCGGAAATGATAACGAAATCATTGTCCATTGATTTTAACAAATCAATGGACTGCTGAAACACCTTTCGATGTCCATTCAATAGATCCGTAATACGCGCAGCGTTCATGTTAATACCGCAAAGCTTCAGCCATTTTGTTGCCTCTGCGCATTCCCCGGCGCACCGGATGCTATCTGCGGAATCCGCTGGTAAGGCCTGTAACTCGCGCATACGTTCGATATAGTGGGTAAACATCTTTCTCAACGTACTTCCATTCAGACTTTTTCCCTGAAATGGATTGGCAAGCCTTCTGCCTGTCCCTTCCAGATTTGTCTCTGCCAGGCATTCGATCAGCTCCTGTACATTAGCTCCAACCGCGGCAGCAGTCAGCCCTTTATAATGCGCACCACTGCTCCCTTCTGTGGAAATATACACGTCCAGGGTGTTGTTTGGGAGAATTTGTGTGTCTACCGTGATGCTACTGAGTGTAATTTTTTCTTTTGCCATTTTTATTCCCTCTTTTCATTTTTTTTGCGGCTTTACCATCAGCGCAAGAATGCTCGTGACTTGAGTCATGCAGATGAATTGCGCAAGCGGCAAGGCAGCTTCATACCGCCTACTGTTTATGCTACATATACCAGGCCCTTGTTCTTTTGAACGACCTGTACAGCTTTTGCCGGGAAGTTTTTCTTGTCCTGTCTATAGGCGCGGTAATATGCGCCGCCGGTCAGCTGGCCGGTCATTACAAACCGTTTCCCTCGGTAGATAAATACAGCTCCCGGCATCATCCGGCCTTTCGTATTGTAATGTCTGGTACTTTTCTGTACGGTGACCTTTGACAACATCCGGCTGGCTGTTCCCTGTCCGTACTGTTTTGTCATGTCTGCAACCCAGTCTTCCAGGGAATCCGTCTTCTGGTCCATCCGCTTCTTGCGGTTCTTTGCGATGATCTTCCCGTCATACCGGTAAGTACGTTCCGTCTGATGGTTGATCAAAGCTCTACTGTGTCGTCTAAATTGTTTGATTTCGTACGGCTCTGTCTGCATGACTGGCTGTGCGTCCTCCAGGATACTGGCCGCAATACAGTAAGCGTCAACATCATGGTCCTTCTCCAGTTCATGCTTCTCGCGGAATTCCTTGGTGCTCCATCCGTTCGTCACATGGGCATGTCCCGGATACCGGATCCCAAGTGCCTCCGTGAGGGACGGGATGATCTGGTTCAATACGGACGTTCCACCGTATTTCTTGCTCAGTCCGTCTTTCTTTGACTGAAGCTTCTCAGCGGCAGCCTGGTCTTTATGTATCCGTTCATGACATTTTCCGCAAAGTCCGGCGATATTGCTTATCGTATTACTGCCACGCCTGCTTCTTGGGACGATATGATGGTAATGTTCAATCTCCCGTTCCCAGCATAACAAGCAGAGTCCGTCCTGCTGTAGGCTGACCGCGGCTTTTACGCCGCCGGTCCCGTACAACGGCCCGCGGCAGAAGTCGATGTCCCGCTTTTTCATGTCCGGGTCATCCAGCTGCATGAACGCGAACCGGTTGACCTCCAGGACCACTTCCGTCACCGGGAGGATCCCGGACAGTTTCCGGAAGGCCTCCAGATGGGTCCGTAACAACTGTGTGGCCGTAGGTGTCAGCCACCCTTCCGGACGCAGCCGGTTGTTAAACCTGGCTTCCGTATTGATGATGTCTTTTACTGCCAGCGGCTCCTTGCATCCCGGCAGGATCCTGCCGTTTAAATGTTTGGCCGTCGTATGCAGCTTTTTCGCCAGACGTTTCCTTGCGAGGCGTTCTCCCCTTCTGGATGCCTGTCGGAATGACCGGCGGTCATTCATCAGGGATACGATCTCTTTATTGCGTGTCTCGATATGGGCACGGTACAGTTCCGTTCCATCGGAACGGACAGCGGCCATGCCGATGTTGGTTCTTCCTGGATCCTGTCCGGCAATGACAGGTTGGAGGATCCTGGTTTTAGTTGGTTTTAATAACTGGATCGTGAACGGCAGAGTATCCACCGCTTTTGCCTGTCCGGATTTCAACATCCGGCGGACCTTTCCGTGACGGCAGGTCGGCATGAGCGGCTTCCCGTTCATATCCAGTACGTAAACATATCTCATAGTTCTCCTTTTTTGCTGTAAGCCAGGCACCGCCAGTTCCGGCCCGGTAGATATCCGGTCCTGACGGCTTCTGTTAAGTTTCCATAGCATGGGCATACCTAACCGGAGCGTGGGGCTTGGAGTCACCCGCACGGCGAACGGTATGTCACTGCTCTGCTCGATCACTCAAGCCTCTGTCGCAAGCTTACCGGGGCAAGCCTGTGACTTTAGTCATGGGTGATTGACGGTTGCATTACAATACTGATACGCTCTTCGTGATCACTTCCAAAAGATATGGAAGCCTCATCACTTCCGACATGAAGCGCATCAATCTCCGTATCCGGCGTGCAATTAGCTGCAGCGCCATACATAGTTGCCGCCATTTCAACAGTTTCTACGATATCCAGTTCCACAAGCCTTGCAAGTGTATGCTCTTTCATAGCGATCTGTGCCTGTTCCTTAGTCAGGTTTGTTGCAATCAGAGCCTGCTGCATATACTCATCATTCCAGGAAATCAGGGCGTAGCAGGCATCATTCGAATACATAACCATACGTTTCATAGCCTCATAATATCCTTTTATTCCCATGGCCTGCAAAGCCGCAGGAGCATTAGCAAAAACATTATCATTTCGGTTAATCCATTTTTCGATATTGGATACCGTATAATAAGGATCGCCAAGCTTAGTAATCAGTTCTTTTTCCTTATCCGTAATCTTTACCATATTTTCTCCTTTTGCACATTGACCTAATCTTGTGTCATTTTTTCGAATCTCATCTTCTGCCTGATATCAGGGTATTTCTGATGATCCACCTCTGACATAAACATGGGAAGCGGTCTGGCCCACACAAGACTTGGGTCATCGAAATTCTTGTAGATGACAAGTGGTTCTTCAGTTTCGCTGTGCACGGCAATCGCTGTTACTATATAAACATCGCCTTTGAAGTGACGGTAACGACATCCAATCATCTCCTCACGTGTTTTTTGCAATTCTTTCTGTACTTCGATTCTGCTCATTATTTTTCTTCCTTTCTTATTATTTCGGCAATTTTCCCACATATGATGTCACAACCGTCCCGCAATAAGGTGGTTATTCCCATGTGATGTCGTAATATTCACCAAGGTCAGTTTCTTTGAAAGCATCCTTTTTGAAAACGATCTTTCGGGTTGGGTCTGCAACGTCATAGAGTACCAGCTCGATGTTCTTCACAGCCTGCCCTTCAACGTAAGCTTCTTCGTCTCCCTGCAGAAATAAATCAGTGACAATAGCACCCTCAAGGTCTTCCATTGTTGCTCCGTCCGGAAAATCTTCGTCTTCCAATTCGCCTTCCGTACATTCGATGACGACCGTATGATCGATGATATCAATCGCACGAGTGTCAAAATCAAAGGTATATTCCTTTCCGTCTTTTGTAAGGATGATCTTCCCGACATAAATAGACTCTTTTGCCGGCGTTTGCGTAAGGGTGATTGAAATCACTGCCCTCAATACAACGTCAGTTAGTAACATAATGTTTTCTCCCTTCTCGCTGTTCATAATTTGAGAACATTCCCCGCGGCTTTTAAAACCGCATCGTCTACCGGATATTCCGTTCCATCATCATCCAAAAAGCAGAGTTTCGTGACCGTTAAGGTATCATCTGAGTCTGCGTTTGCCGGTGCCGGCCAATAATCGATGTAAAATTCGCGGATCTCCGTCGCTTTCGCCATCACCTCCGGTGTCAGATCACCCCGGCAGATTCCAAGTGCTATCCAATCTTCCTCGTAACAATCATCGAGTTCGTTTTCTGCGCTGACAGAAAAGATTGTTTTCTCTCCATGGATGACAGTCATAGTTCCATCCTCATTGACGGATGCTGAATAACTGCACCAGTCGAACGGAACGTAAACGGTCTTTCCATGAATTGGCACATCCATTGCAAATCCACCTGGTGTAAAACTACTGTCCTTCATATCGGAAAATTCCTTCAGGCTCTTATTGCAAAGCCGACCTGATAATGTATACTGCATCCTGATTCCCATATTGTATCTCCTCCTTACCATATTCTTTCGATGTTGTCGTAGATGACGGAATCCTTATCCGTCAGCGGCATGTTTCTGTGATGGTGACCAAAAAACCATTTTTTATATACGGCTTCCTGTTTCACTTTATCCAGGTATTGATTTAACGGATCAATCGTCAGTGCACCTCCGCCGAGAATCGCAACGTCTGATGCCGGTCCGTCATGGAAAAAAATAAAATCCACCTGTTTTCCATGTTTTCTCAGGTTCTGCAGGCCGCGCTGCATTTCGTCCTCCGTAGGCATTTCCGCACGCCACCAGTTGACTCCTTCAATGCGAGTAGACGCTCCATAACGATCTAACAGCTGTAATTTTGTCTGGAGTAACGGATCGTCCGGCTGCAAAATCGCAAAAGTGTAATCTTTTTCCAGTGCGCTTTTGTCCGCAATGCCGTTGACGTCATGTGACCTCGCTCCACCGAAGATATACGCAGCCTTTCCGTTTAAATCAAAGATTTCCCCGCGCATCAGGTGAATAACGTTTTCCCGCACCTTGTGAACGCGGCCTCCGTTCCATTCTTCTTCCGGAAGGGTGTTAAGGCGCGTGAAATCTTCATGGTTTCCATCCACGACCAGTGTGGTATACGATTTTTCTGCTAACCAGTCAAGCCACCATTTTTCCCGTTTGCTTTCTTCCTTATCCCAAAGCAGTCCGAAATCCCCGCAGATGACCATATAGTCATTGCGGGTCATTTCTTTCTGTTCTGGGAAATTTTCCATGCTGAACCGTCCAGGATCGGCATGCATGTCTCCTGTTACAAAGATCATGTACGCTCCTTTCCAATAAAACCATCCCGTATTACCGAAGCAATTCCGGATAGAAATCATAGAGATAATCTCCAAAATCTCCATCTTCCTCTAAGCCTGTTCGTGCTATCCATTCCCGTTTCCATTCCTGGCCTTTTGCCGTTTTCAGAAATGCCTCATACTTCGGTTTCAAGTTTTCACGTTCCATGTTCACATTCATCTTTTTTTTCTCCTTTCTGAATACCATCAGTTTCTACGGATCTTCCTGCCGCATTTTGGGCAGAAACAGATTGTTGGATCGAATCCATCTAATCCAAAATCATACCCGCAACAAGTTGTGATACCATCCTCCATAGAGGTCTCTGCGTCTTCGTCCACCGGATGAACACCGCAATCCCAGGTTTCGCCGATTGCAGTCTGTTCATGGGATTTAATCCGCATGACGTACCAGGTAGTTTCCTTCGGATTATGTGGTTCAGCCGCATCACGTAAGTAAGAATCCAGGATGGTAGCGCAATGCCCGGCATCACTTGACTCTCCATCACGAATGTGTTTACGAACCAGGTGAGCACCTTTTAGTCCCATAATATAAGGGACTCCGATTTTTTTCCTGTACCACAAATGTTGGTTTATCATTCCATCCTCGTTCTTTTACGTCCCGAGTCCATATAGCAACCAGATCTCCGACCTTCAGATTATTCCCATTGCTATCATAAAGATCGGTTGGATCTCCGCAGGTTCCCATGTACGCATTTCCGCTTCGTAAGATTTTTTTCATGATTTTTCTCCTTTTTTTGCGAATCCGCAGGCAAAATGCCCGCGGTCATTATACTTAATAATCCATCTGTGTCTGAAAATCTGTTCCTAACATATCCCCGGCGGTTTTTACCGCAAGTTTGGATAAATCCAGGAATCGAATCTCTTTGTTGGTGATGATCGTTGCAATTCCGGCCACATAATTCAGTTTTTCATGTCCGGCTTCCTGCAGGATCATTGCTTCCCCGTTAGGGAGAATCTGCTGGAGTTCCTTGTAAAACGTATCCATGCCGTTGGAATCTTCCGCAAGGTCTTCTTTATCGCGGCAGATGCGGATTTCATAGCCAGAATCTTTTTCTGTGGCTTCCACGATGTATAATTCTTCTCTCTCTGCTTCATCCGGGTCCGCAATCTGCGTCCATACGCCGCTGCCCCATTCCGTTTCCTCGTAAAATTTCACGGGTCGATCATGTGTCGGTTCGTTCATCCATTCCGCAACTGTCTGGGCGCTGCAGTATGACATGGAACCGGTTCCTCCGAATCCATGCATGCCGTTTGAATTTTCGTCATCGAAAATTTCAAGGTCTTCCCCTGCTAATTTGTTGATTAACTTCTGATATTTTTCTTCATCCGTAACCCGGAAATAATTGGTTCGATAAGTACAGATGTAATCTGCCATAGTGTGCTCTCCTTTCTCATCGCTGATTTTTGCTTCTTACGCGGTTTTTGAAATGCCTCCGTTGCAAGGTCTGTATGCGCCGGAACCAAACTCTGAAAACATAGGCTCCGTGAGGTTGAATGCATAGATACTTGCAATTTCATCCTTACTGTCTTCAAGCGTATCTTCAAAACAGTCAGGATCGGATGAAATATACAGGCAATCCAAAATATCTCCATAAGATGCATGATAAAAATATGCATGATACACGAGGATTCCGTACTCTTCTTCCAGCTTTTTGATCCGCTCCTCCCATTCCGGATGATTGGACATCCAGTACAGAATGCCGTCAAACACTTTCGTGGTTCGCTCTGAATAATAAAGCTTTCCTGTATCCGCGAATTCTTTCTGCACATTTTCCAGAAGTCCGAAATTTTTCAGACACTGGCAGGCAATTTCTTTCTGCTGCTGCTTGGTTCTTTCAACGTCATTTCCGTTTGTTTTGTTTAATTCTCCCATCGTTTCTCTCCTTTTTGTGTATTGAAATTATTCCTGACGATTGCCGTCCCGATCCTCAAAATAATAAGAATCGATCCAGCCATTATCAAATGGCTCTTTGACGCTGATTTCCGGGTCGTCGTCCACCTTCCATCCATTAGACACCATATCGATCGCTTTCAGATATGCATCCCTCTGTGTGGCTGCTTCCGATTCCGGGATCCAGACTTTGGAATAAGTGGTTTGCCTGATGCATACCAGACGGCCAGACTCTTTGTGTGCAATTTCCTCCGCTTTTTTAACCGCTCTCGAAAGAACAGTGGCATTGGAATTGATTGAAATGCCAAAATCTGAAATGACGTAACGTCCCGTATAACCCATCTCATCCAGGATCTTAGGAAGAGCTGCCTTGCCTTCTGCTGACATATCGGTTAATTGATAATCTAACATTCTCATAAGAGGGCACCTTTTTTCTCTGCGCTGGCATCCAAAACCTCGACGAAGTCTTTTCCAAGACTGAGTCCAAGTATGGTATCCGCGTTATAATGATCCGTGACGCCCCATCCGTTGTAATAGTCTCCGTCTTCATCAACACCAACGCCAAAGTTTAAGTCCGAAAGAATCACTTCTTCACTAGGAAGATTTGTCTCTTCTGCAGTGTCCTTTCCGGCATCCAGAATCTCTTTGCGTTTTGCTACACATTCAGCAATAAAGGCAGCGACAATCTCTTTGCCTGTTTCCGTAAGTACATACGCTCCATTCTGTGCTTCCATAATCTTTTCCTTTCTCTTATGCCTTATCAACTGTTTCAGGGAAATTATGGTATTGGATAGTTGTAAAAAAAGACCCACTGCACTTAACAATGGGTCTGATTGAAAATAAAAATGTTAAAAATTATAACGAAAAAAGTCCGTCCAGTTTTCAGGATGAGCCTTTGCAGTTTGGTTAGATAAAGTCATAGCGGAAGCGCTGCATCCGGCAGCCTTCCCGTACGCTGATATACGACGCACGCCAGCCAAGATCTTCCATCTGTTTGAATTTGTCCTTATTCCCTTTTACCGGCAGGGTGATTTCCGTATAAATAACGTGACGCTTTCCGGTTACCGGGTCAGCATCCGGATCTTGCCCAAATACGCCAAGTTTAGTTTCCGGGAAAACCTGGTGCAGTTCCCGCTCTGCCTGGATCAGCTCCGCTGCATTGGTATACTGTTCGTACTGGTCACTTGGCTGATACGGTTTTGCCGGAAGCATAGCCTTTTCCTGTTCGGCCATTTTCTTCTTCTTAAGCGCTTCTTTCCTTTCTGTCTCCAGACGCTCAATTTCCGCCCCATATCCATGTGCAGTCAGCCAGTCGTAATACGTTTTCTTCCATCCGGATTTTGAAAACCCGATACATAAACTGTACCCATTAAAGTGCCCGGTAAGAGGACACTCCAGCTCGCCAACCATGTCAACTGCATTCAAAAGCGTATTCCCGTTATAGTTTCTTGCTCCAAACCCCTGGAAGATCTTAGGCAACGGCTCCTCAAGGAATGCTTCCATGGTACGCCAGTCACGTGGATCTAACTGGTAGAAAACGGAACACTTGGCGCCATTGCAGTCATCCAGGATATCATATGAATGCCGGCCGTAATGGTACTTAAGATTCTGGTTATAAATGCGTTCCTGTCTGCGGTACCCCCAGTCTTCCTGCTTAATTGCGTCGAAACAGATCGTATCCTCGCCCCAGTCGGTCTCCGGATGTGAGCTCTGATATGTTTTTTTGCAGATCAGATCAATGAACCGGTCTTTCCTGCTTTTCGCTTTTTTATTCCAATACTCCCAGGCATGGCTGGTGCCAAATTCCTGCAGCTCTTTTTGCATCTGCTGCTTGATATATTCAGCCAACTGTTTGCGGATTTCATAGTATACCTGCTTATCCATCCGGTATTGAGTTCCAATGAATTCCTCCACGTAAGCATCTTCCTGCATATGACTGCATGAAGCCAGTGCGGTTGAAAGATCCGGTTTAAATCCGGTGCCATACAGCGCCACCCATGGCACTGTATGCGTGTTACATTCAAATTCCCGGTTATAGCCTTCGTCCGTCATAATCTTGTCTGTCTCCAGGGTGCAGGTGTACTGACGGTTTCTGATGACAATTTCATTTTTCTCAACCACGGCCAGTTCCGTTTCCGTCATGCCTTTATGCTCCAGATAAAAGTTCTGTTCCATGAGCGTATTTAAAAATAGCGGTTCTGCTTCAAAACGCAGTCCTTCGTACTTATTTTTCAGGATGATCATCGCCACAAGGAGCGGCTGGTATACTTCGACGCCAAGTCTAATGAAATCCAGTTTTTCTTGGTCGATGATATAGGTACCTGCATATCCTTTGTAATCGTAATCTTCATAATGGAAAATATAATCATAAGGAAACAGTTTATCCATGTGTCGGTCTGTCCAGCGTCCGTTCCGTAAATTGCCGTGCTGTCCGATATACACCTCATCCACACGATCATGAAACGCTATCAGGTTTCCGTTATTCTTTAACAGGAATGCGAAATATCCCCCTGCGCTCTGATGGTTGGATATATAACACAGATAGATCGCATCCGGTTCATTGGAAACATGGAGGATGCAGTCTGACATACGCTCAAAGACCAGAATCCTGGTATGGAACTTCTTCACTTCGCTAACCGGCATCCCGCTGTTCTGATAGCAGTCAATCCTCATCTTTTTGATATCCTGGATGACCTGCATCGTGGATTTTAAAAAGTGTTTACGCTCCTCTTCCATGTCCCTGTCGCCGATCATGGCGATTCCCATGGAGTTTTTCAGCGTTTCATTCATGCTGTTTAAATAATGATCCTCCTGTTCCAGAACTTCCGGATCGTTTAACTGCTGCCACATGGTAGCATATCCCTGCATCTCCTGTGTAACCTCCGGGTTCGTCAGCCATCCATACAGGGGAATGTTCGTATTCTGCGCAACTTCCATGACTGCATCTCTCGCCCGCATCGCGGATAAAGCTCCGGACGGGTCATATCCGGAAAGCAGCGTCTCGATATCCTTGCCGGCGCCATGAAACACATAATTGGCGGATAACATATTGAAACGCGTCTGGTTCGGATCGTATTGTATAAACTTTGCGAATTCATCCAGTACTTCTTTAATCGTCATATTTTTTCTCCTTCCATCTCTTCCTGACAGTATCCCGGAATGCTGCATCCGCCTGCACCGTTACCCCACGGGCAATCCATGCATCTGTCATTTTCGCGTTCCTCCTGCATTTTCTGTTTGTATTTCAGTTCGCGCTGATACGCCCATTCTTTCTGACGCTCAGCCTCATCAGCAAACCTGCTGATATCATTCTGAAGCATCTGTGAAAAGAACGGGTGTCTCTTTGCCAGGGTTTTCAGATGATCTGCAACACCCTCCGGCTCACCGCAATGTTCACAGAGATTTTCCAGATATCTTTCTCTGTTAACTATATATCTCATCAGTTCTTTCATTTCTTTCATATTTTATTTTTTCTCCTTTTCCCACATCTGCAGGATTTTCTGAAACTCTTCCCACATGTTATAAAGAACACAAGAAAGACCGTATTTTTTCATCAGGTTCGCAAAATCACTTTTTTTCTGAACGCCTAGCCGGTTTGCAAGTTCTTTTGTATTATCCGTAAATGGACAACGTTTAAAGTCTGCAGCCAGAAGCTTTAATGGACCGATTTTTGGTTTAAAAAATTGTGGATTTACAACATGATAATCTACACGGTAAACTTTTGTCGGCTCCGTAAGTAGCCAGGATTCATGAGACCATTCCGCATCCGGCACGTATCGGGCGACTTCTTTGGTTGGAAGTACCTGCTCCGCCTGCATGTAGTAGGCATGAATGACCAGAGGCACTCCGAGCCGCTCCATGCTTTGCAGTGCCTCCGGCCCGGACGGCATCGCATTGATGCAATCCAGGAGCCGGTTGGAAACGCAGATTCTCGGAATGGTTCCGTCTTCACCGGGAATTCGCTGTCCGGGAATACGTGGAACGAACCGTTCCACGATATCCAGTGATACATGGATATATTTTCGTTCCAAAATGCTTCCTCCTCGTTATTTCTCGGTATTCTCCAGGTATTTCTCCACTTTGGTGGCAATCTGGTCGCACAATATTAAGATGCCACCCGCGCCATCCGGTTCTTCATCATCCCAGACCTCATCGGAACACTGGTTTGCCATATCCGCAAGTTTCTGAAGCTGTTTTCTCATCTCATCTGTGATATACCTGTTTCTTCCCATCGTTTTCTCCTTTAGCAAAGTGCCCCGCTATATGGAGGGGCACTGAACAATTTTAGTTTTCATAAAAAATAAGGTCATCCGCATACGGAAGCGTATGCATCCAGTCCATGAATCCGACGCGCCACTCGTCCAGCTTGTGGCCGGCTCTGGAATGTGCGATGTTCCTCAGGGTTTCATAGCTTAACGTGCAGGTACGCATCTGGTTATAGCTTTCCGGCAGCAACTGGATTAAGTCATACCAGTACGGTTTATCCTTTGTGGCCATGTAACGCTGTCTTACGGATTCCAGGTATTCCACGATCGCGCTTAAATAACGCTCGCTCTCTTCCGTCAGATGATCATGGCTGAAATCCGACAGTTCGATTGGTTTTGCGTGGATCTTATGCATGGTGCTGGTGGAATTTGCCGTAGTGGCGACTTTATAGGTGTCATATTCTTTCCACCAGTACAGAGGCGCCGTGATATTCACGGATACGAAGATCTGGCGCATGAATTTACGGTGGTCGCTTCCGGATTTGATCAGGCGTTTCGCCAGATCCATGTCCTTTGGTCCAAACTGGAATGTGCCATCCGGCAGTTCCTTGCTGTCAGAACGGTCCCAGCTGTTCATCGGATTTCTTGCTCCCAGCATGGCGTTTTTCATGTTCATCACCGTTGTGTTTTCGAATGTAATCATATACTTTTTCTCCTTTTCCTTTTTAATAGCTACTCATAATCGAATCGGATCAGAGCGAACTGTTCCGGATGATCGCAGACATCATGCATCGCCTCATCACTCATGAAAACTCCCTGGCATGCTTTGGTTACCTGGCCGACACGATAACGGAAATATGCAAGGTATGCCGGACTTCCATGAACAAACGCCCCTTCTATTGCAACAATGGACTTTGCAAACTGATACAGGCTTGCTGTTTCCTTGTCATTGAGCAGGTATCCGTTCTTTGACGAAACGGACTGCAGGTAGTCCGACATATGATGAAATCCATTCTTTGCCGTCAGCACTTCCAGTTTCCGCAAATACTCCAAACTGAGCAGCAAATTTCTCTGGTTCCAGGTTTTTGCAATGTCCACAATCTGATCTGGATGCTCCAGGCCAAAAATCGCATCATTACTGTCAGGATCCATATCCAGTATCATATTTGTATCTACACGATGGATCACATCCGGGAACACTTCCGGCAAATCGCAATCCAAACCTTCCAGTAGCGATTTTACTAAAGCTTCACGTTTTTCCGGATCTTCCAGCGTCCCCATTGTCATGCCATCGTACACAGGCATGAGAATTCTCGTGGTTGCAATCATTGTGTGTTCCTCCTCATTCTTCTCTTACTTTCTTAGCGGAACGGTCTCCGTAAAATTGCGCAGTATTTATCCGCAGAACCTATTCCATCGGTCAGGCTCTTCTGCGTATTCGGGTGGTTGCTCTACTGCATCCCCGTTGTTGTCGATCGTGACCGTATACAATGTTTCCGGCAATAATGCCGGAGCATATTTTTCCACACATGACCTACACAACTGTTCCGATCCAAGCATGTAAAGTAAATCTACATCATCATAACCGCACCGGTCGCACACCAGATGGGGCGTATGTCTTCTGCCGCATGATTCGCCAAGGCACGGATATGCTCCAGTTGCGCAATCGCAGCATTCGTTTCTTTCCACTAACATTTTTATTTTTCCTTTCTCTGATATCTGTTACAGTTTCAGGAAAATTATGGAGTCAGATAAGTGTCTGTTACTTGACAGAAATAAAGACCTGCCAAAAGCAGGTCTTTTGTGATGAGAGTCACGAGAGTGCGACGCTAGTTTTTTTCAATTTTCTTTTTCTTTTTATCGCTCCACAAAGCAAGCAGAATGAAACCTGACATTCCCATAATGCATAAAGCTGTTGTTTCAACGTTATCATCGCCCATCTTTGGAACATACTTCTTAATTGTGTCGATTGCTTTGTCAATCGGGTTATCCGGGGATACGGCACCACTCTGACTGGAATCCTTCGTCGGAAGTTCTGGATTTTTCTTTTCTGTTCCCGGTCCATTTCCGTTGCCTGAACCTGAGCCGCCCTTATGACCGCCGGAATGGCCACCTGATCCGCCAGAACTATTCAGCTGTGCCCGGAAAATCCAGGTTGTTTTTGCATTCTCCAGCGCATAAATATTATTCAGTTCTTTTGGAACGCTAACGGTATAAGATAACTGCGTTTCATCTCCGTTATTTAATTTCGCAAGTAAAAGCTCTTCCTTCATGGTATCCGCAAGTTTCCCATCAAAAATTACATCATCCCCATTTTTGATACAGATCTGTAGCTGCTTTAACAATGCATCTTCCGATGCGTTTTCTGTCCGGAAATACAGGCTGACCTGCTTGGCGTAATGATTTGCCAGCTTTACGGTATCCGATACTGTATCGCCTGGCATCAGATGCCCCCAGTTAGAAAAGAAGTTGTCCCCGGTTTTGACCAAACCTTCCGCGCCTCCTTCAAAAGAAATTGAAAATGCCTGGCTCTGATTTGTCTGCCAAACAGTATCTTTTTTTGTGAATGCCTCGATCACGGTTCCAAACCACGGATCGTCTGATTGAAAGTCCGGAGTGAAGTTTGCGGCCTGCACTGCATCCGCACGGATATTGATTTTAAAATCTTTCCCGGCATCTTTAGAACTCCATGTGGCCGGGATCTTAATCTCCCGAATAAATTCCTCGGCCTCCCCTTTTTCAAGCACGTGTGTGCAATACCAGTATTCTCCCCGCTGTATCCAGTCGGACGAATCTGGGGAAATCATGTCATCTGTAAATGTCAACTCACCGCCTTCCGTGTGGTAACCAATCTTGACCCTGGTCCACACATCATTAGCCCGATTTGTAATCCGCACAATATCTTCCACGGTCGCTCCCGGGGTCACCAGCCGTCCATGGGTTGCCCCGATCTCCTTTCTGGATTCATCTGTTTCTGTTTCGGTCAGCATGATATCAACCGCACCGAGCTGTATTTCGCTGGGCACCTGCGTTTCATAACTTCCTGCTGCCATAGCCGGTACTGCAGGAATAGCGCTGAACACAACAATCACCATGGCTGCAGCTGCCGCCAGTCTTTTCTGTTTCCATTTTCTTTTCAATTTTGGAAATCTCCTTTCCCTTACTCTTTACCAACGTTTCCAACATATCCGCTTCCTACCCCGGCCGGTGTATAGCGGGACAGGTAAATAAACGGATCTTCCAGTAATAATCTGCTTCCCATGTTCCTTTTTCTTTTGTCATTACAACAGTCTGCGCTGCCATTGCGGGCATCGCCGAACCCATTGTAAGTGTTGCCGCAAGCATTGCTGCGAAAATCTTTTGTCTTATTACCATGCTTTCCTCCAAAGTGTTGATGTTATTGCGGTACAATTATGGAAGAAAAACATAGTAAAACAGTGCAAACAAAAAAACAGACCCGGGGACCGGATCTGTTTGGGAGTACGTTATTTATGCTCAAACCTTTTGTCATATTTCTTATCATCCAAAAGATCTGAATCTGTATAATTATCGAGACATCGTTCATAATGTCCCTCCTGTTTTGTGATGCCTGAATAAGTCTCATACGGATTAGGCAAACGATGCTTCTTACGGCATTCGTAACAGATGACAAAGCTGCGTGCCTCGTCCTTGCTTCCGTATGGTTCATGATCGGTATGATACCTTGCAAAATTCTGAAAAGGTGTCATGGATAACAAAGTCGCCGTCCGATCACAATCTTTCCCACAAAAATCACAGATCGCATGGATCATATTATTACACCTCCTCCGATTTGCTGTCTGTTTCTCCGGCAACATGCCAGTCTTCTCCGTCATCCGGAATCTCAACCGGGATGGTACGGAAAACCTGCGTATACGTATTTTCTCCGATTTTCCGTCTGGAGCTGAGTACTACATGTAATACTTTGGCGGTAGGTCCCGGTTCATTTGTGAATCCGAGCAGGTAATCGCATGATACGTTCAGTGCCTTGGCCAGTGCCGGTAAATCAGCGGAATTTGGCATACGATCTCCGGAAATATATCTGGAAACACTTGCGTCCGTGATATGAGAGACTTTTGCCAGCTGCCTTGCAGTTTTAAAATCACTTTTCCGCATCGCCTGTTTTAAACGTTCTGCAAATATTTCGTTTCTCATTCTGTTTTCTTCCTTTCCTTTGCAGTCCCGACTGATGTAAAACCTGGCCTGATAAGTGCAGTTACTGCGCCAGCTGATCAAAATTAGTTACGTTACTGACATCCAGGTCTTTGATTGCATCCGGATCCCGGGAACTGCGCCGCGTATCCGCAGTACTTTCAACTCCCTTTTTCTTTAGATCAATCATTTCGATGACATCTTTCTCCTCTTCTTTCTTTTCGCAGGTCACAGTAATCTCGTCGCCGGTACTGAAAAGCATATCGGTATCGTTGAAATATCCTTTGTAAACCCTCCCGGACTCCGCTTTGATGTATGTCCAGAGTTCTCCGTCAACCGGAAGGTAATACATTTCTCTTATGACATCATCAAACGAACTTGTGCTCTCCGTGTCGATCATTTCTTTCAAGTTATAACCATTTTTGCTCATATTGTTCTGGTATGAGCGCATGGCCTCATTTAATGTGTCGCCAGTTCCGATGACTGTATAGTGTTTCTCATTGACAAAAGCATATCCCTTTGTGAGCCCGCTCACGTCCTTCAAGATCATGGCATAGACCGGGTCTCCGCTGACATTGATTAGTGACGGGAAGGATGCCTGATAACCGTAGTTCTGTACTGCGCCTTCTGCCGCCGCCATAGCTGAATGCTCATCTGCTCCGGCTGAGCTGTAGAAAGTAAATTCACCGGTACGGCTGTTTACGATAATAAAACCAATGTTGGAATTATCGCTTGCTGCGGATGTAACGCCTGTATAGATACAAATGTCATTGTCAACAGCCAGATAGCCATAATCATCCGTTGTCCTGGTGCATCCTACCTGGGAGAACACGGAATTCCAGTATCCATTCTGCCACATGCCATACGAGTCATACAGCTGTGCGATGTTATCACCGGTATACACGGAATCAATCCACTCAGGCACACTGTCAAAGTCATACCATTGCGTTTCTCCCGTAACGGCGTTCACAACAATCACACCATCTGTTTTCCATACACTGAAACCTCTTTCGTTGTGATATGTCATTAAGGACCACACTGGATTTCCGTCATCGTCCAACTGGAACATACAGTTTCCGAACATTTTAGTCGGGTATTTTGCCCGTGCGTGACGATAAATGTTTTCGCCGAAAGCGCCGCTCATGGAATAACGGATCGGATTTGGCAGTTTCACGTATTTTGCCGAATTGGTTTCCGGATCCACAATCACGTATCCAGGAATACCATTTTTATGGTTTGAGAACCATTTGAAGATGCCGTCGTATTCCAGAGGAGTTACCTTGACCACTTTTCCGTTATAGAGAATGGTGGAATACTCATTCTGGTTAAGTACATATTGTGATACTACATCGGACAGGTCACCGATTGCACGATTGCCTAAAATAGCGGCTGCATCACTATCCATTAACGGTATTTTCTTTAAGTCCGCGGTTTTTGGAATGTCAGCGTCAAAGTCGCCTTCCTGAACAGTGATGCGGTTTGCGGCAGTCTGGCTTACAAAAAGGACAGAAGACAGAACGTGTCTGGCAGCAAATACTGTAATGATTAGTATGCCTACTACAACCATGCCTTTTTTAACTGCGCTGCTGCGATACATAACATGGTCTATGGCCGCCATGATAAGGTAATAAATAATAAAGATAAGCCATAAGCTGCTGCTTTGCAGATTCCACGGAATAGAGGCAACATAGCAAAATCCATAGCAGAGCAGCGCCAGGAATGCCGCAATTGCCGCAACCTGTGCTGCGTGACCATACATTTTTCTTTGTTCTTTCAGTTTTTCTTTCTCTGCGTACATATTTTTTCTCCTTTTTTCTAAATAGAAAGCGTTGGCCTGGCAGTGAAAAACAGTCTCGACAGGATACTTTTACAGAATCTTGCCGTTGCCGCTGTCACTCCATTGGCTACCATCTGCTGCATTGCGTTTAAACTTCCGTAAAACCGGAAGTGCTTATCCAGGCCCTGTAGTGCCGCTGCTTCCGAAACAGACAATATCCTGTCCCATTGACCGGAATCATCCCACTTTGGCGGACTTAACAGATATTTTCGCCAGTTTGCAATCGCTACGGATGGTTTGTTACGGTTGAGCCGACGATACATATTGGAATGAACACTTTTCGTCCAGTATTCTTCCGGCAGATCCCGCCAGTTCCCACCTTCCGGGATTATGGAAATTTTCCGCTTCACCGTTTCGCTGGATACCGTAATATCCTCCGCATTCGGCCATGAATGATCCACGTTCCGTAAAGCGTCTCCGACAGTCCTCGCCGGTTTAAAAAACAGTTCAGGGATCATCGGTTCTCCAATGCGGCTTCCGATGATGATCGCCCGTTTTCTTTTCGTGTATCCGCCTACATCGCAGTCTGTGATGAGTTTTGATTTCGTGGTGAAGTCCGGCAACATATGTCGAATCAGGTCAAGATAATACCCTCCCTTATCCGAAAGCAGTGCCGGAACATTCTCAATCAGAAACGCCTTCACGCCGCTTTCACGGATCAGTCGCAGGTAATGCTTAAACATGTCGCCCTCCGGATGATTGTCGCCTCTTGCTGAATCATGCCGGTTTGCGGCACTGAATGGCTGACATGGTGGCCCGCCGATCATCAGATCCGCCTTTGGAAAATCACTTCCATGAAGGCTGCGGATATCACATTCGTGGATATGATCCCCGATGTTGCCGCGGTAAGTGGTTACGGCATCGTGGGCATATTCCGCCGCATAAACGATTTCGAAACACGGATCTTTCGCAAATGCGTAATCCAGCATCCCAGCTCCTGAAAACAGGGAAATAGTCCGGATCACATCCGGAATCTCTTTGTGGACTCTTTCATCCGTCCATGGGTGAATGCGTGGAAGTTTTGACTGAACAAATTCTGCCGCTTCACATCCTGCCGCTTTTGCCAGTTGCGGTGCTACTGCAATTTTCCCGATGACTGCGCAGATCTGGTTCTCTGCTTTTGCGATCATGGAAACCTCGATGTAGCCGTCGCAGAATTCAATTTCCATTCGATCCGCTTTGGCCGTCAGTTCGCGGATTTCTTTGCTGCGCAGATCGATCAGCGACTTCATCTGCAGCCCGACCTTCTTTTTGGAAACCGTATTGCCTCCGTCTGTGGACGGAAGAATGACAACCCTGCCTTCATCCGGATAAACTGCATATCGGTAATGTGTGCCCGGTATGAAATCTGTTTCCTGGCTGACAAAAGAAAATGTCAGCCCTCTCCGGCTTCCTTTAATTTTTTGTACCTTGTTTTCCATCTGTAATACATGTCTCTCCTTTCTCTCCAATACCTTATAAATAGATTCAGGAAAATTATGGTTTGGGATGAAGTCGAGAAATGACTCGTAGATCGGTTTTCTTTTGGTGAACTGTCCGCCACTTAGGCTTACACCTTGAAATGTGGGCTTCGGCTCCGAAGACCTTCTGTTTTTCCCGCCTACGAGGATTAAAATTTGTTTGCGATATCCGTTTACCAGCCAAACAGGTTGCGGGAAATGCCAAATGCAAGCAGGACGGCAATGCATCCGTAAGCACACAGATTTTCATGCGGTATGTGCCACTGCTTTCCGGTCAGAATGAACACTGCAGATATGATAAAAACATATAGAATCAAGAATGGCAGCATAAAAAACAGAATCGGATTATACTGCACTGCTTCCTGTAACTGACCGGATAACAGCGCAATGCACATGCGGGTCATGCCACAGCCAGGACATTGGAAACCTGTAAATACGCGAAAAAGGCATGGAATCCTGATTGGCGTGAGACGGACCAATAGATTATACAGGACTGCGGCAGTAAGCCATGGCGCTGCAGCTAATGTTGTTTTGTATAAACGTTGTCTGATCATAAATTGAAAAATCCCGGCATTTCTGCCGGGAAATCCTTTCTTTACATTGTATCATTGTTATCTTCCTGTTTCGGCATTTCCGTAACCGTTTCCTCAACAGATGCGCCCAGCGTATTAAGGTCGTTCTGCAGAATTGCAATGGCAACCAGTCCAAGTCCAAAGATGCTTAACAGCAGGTATACGAGGCTGCGGTTGGATGCCGGAACTCCGTTCTTTGCTTTAATTGCATCCATGGTCTCTCCTGCTCGGAAAATCCAGAACAACCAGTAAATGCTGCATGTGATAAGGCTCAGCAGGAATACAGTTCCTCCGCTTTTTGCATTTTCATCCCCGGAAGCTTTTTTCAGGTCATTTACCAGACAGATCTCCCAATAAATAGCATAAAGCCCGCAGGTCAGAAACGAAAGCAGGATTGCGACTGCAATATTTCGTTTTTTGCTTTCAATCATAATAATCCCCTTTTCTGCACAAACCGTATATAGACTGATCCTGGCCGAACAAAACAGCGGTATCAATGATATCGCTGTTTTGACTGCTGGTTATCAGAATATTATTGGCATCATCTGATTATGCGCGGTTGTTTCCTTCAAGATCCTTTGCGTTGTTGCCATTTGCTTCCGGTACGGTCTGGCCATTGTTCTGCTTGCCGTAGATATCATAAATCTTCTGCAGATTCTCCTTGGTCAGGGTATCGGTCAGGTCGGTCTCCTCGCCCTCCAGCACCTCGGCTGCCTGGATCGCATAAGCAGTAACCTTGATATTCTCGGGATCGGTATCAATCTGTCCCTCGATGATGTTCTGCAGCTGGATGCTGTCAAACAGTGCCGTGGTCTTGGCATCCTTTGCCAGTTTCTCCTTGTAAGCATAAACATGCACGTTTGTATCAGCACCGGTATTATCGCCCGTAAGTTCTACCCAGTTCTTTCCAGCGGTACTGCCGTCAGTTGCCGGATCGATGTCGGTATTCAGCATGGTAAAGAGCTCGGTCACCGCAGTGGTCTTTCTTGTACCGTCCTTTTCCGCCACAATTACGTCCTTCTTCGGCATCTCAACCTTTAAGAATACGATTGCATCGTTGACACCGGTATTCTCCACCTGCGGGTCCTTTGCCACGATCTGGTTCGGTACCAGGTCCTTCTTCTGAGTTTCCGTCAGTTTCGCATACTCCGGCTCCTCCAGATCAATCTTTACCTGACCAATGGTAAAGGTGTTGGTTGCGGTCTCGCTGTCAGTTAAATACGCCATGGTTCCTCCGATGGCCATTACTCCCATCATGGCGCAGGCTGCTGCTGCCATGACCATCTGCTTCTTTGATTTTCTCATATGAAAAATCTCCTTTTATTTTTTTCTTGCAGGACAATTATGGACAGAAATACTTCATGAATCGCAAAAAGTTGAATCTGTTGCTTCGGTTTCCCGGATCATTCCAGGACCATATTCCTGTTCCGGCATCTCAATGGGTGAATCCGGCATATTTTCGGTATGTTCTTCCGCTTCTGCCATTGTTTCAGTCTCAGACAGGGTACTGATAGGGCTGTCCACGGCCTTTGCTGTCCCATTCGGCACTTCCACGGAATTCTCCGTTACTTCCGGTGCCATCTCCGTCGCGCTCTCTAGCGGCTCAGACACGTCTGCGGATATCACTTCGGGTTCAGCTTCCGACGGCGTTGCAACATTCTGTCCTTCCACTTCTGTTTCTTCTTTTGTTTCCGTATCGCTCACATCCTGCTCATGGGTTGTCAGATATTCCTGCCAATCCGTGCTTCTGCTCTGGATTCCACAGGTAAGGACTGAACCTGTGAAAATATTTCCGTGCCATTCCACACCATGTCCGTAAGACCGGACCGTATCCATGGTCATATACCCGTACAGGAGATCTAATGCCATTTCCGGTTCACTGAACCGATACCGTCCGCTTGTTCCTTTACGGACGCGTCCGACCATCTGGTCTGCCAGTGCTGTATTGCGGATATCATAAATCTTACAGATCATTTCTGCATCCGTCATGTCTGGTGAAAGGCTGCGGATGAAAAGATCCGGCTGGTTTCCACAGTTGACATTGACAGAGAATAACGCTGCGCTGACCGCAACGCTGCGGTTGTCCAGATCATATCCTGCTGCATTTAAGCGGCTGCTGAAAGCGTCCCAGTACCGTTCTCTCATAAATTCCAGCTGATCCGTTACGGCACCCTCATAGGAACGGTCCATGGCTGTGCGGAATGCTTCCGCGAGTCCTGCATTTCCGATAAGTACGGCGTCACCGTCTCCATAACCGGTAAATGGGGCAAGCTCCGCCCAGAGTTCCGGATGCTTTCCATACGCCCATCGGATAAAATCCGTCAGATCATAGCGGTAATCCAGCTGGCACATTCCATATGCCCGGCCGCGGTCTCCCATGATGATCTGTCCGCCGGACGTTTCCCCGGCGATAGACAGCATATAAAACTCCACCGGTTTCCCGGCAATGCTTAACCCACTGATGGTTCCCGGCGCTCCGGATGGATCCCCGTGATAGGTAAAGGATGGGAAAACCACAGATGGGTCATAGAGATATCCATCCTGATCCGCCAGTCTGCCATCCGGCGTTTTTACATTGACTGCAAGTCTTCCGTCCTCATAAAAATAAAAATCATTTCCGTCAAGCTCCTGATATCCGGTTAACATGCCGTTTTCTGTCATGTAATACCAGACGTCCTGTTCATAAATCCATCCATCTGCCAGTTTCCCGCTTGGCGAAAAGAAATACCAGACTCCATCTATTTTTTTCCACCCGGCTGTTATCCTTCCGCCCGCCCCGGCATAGTACCAGTGATCTTCTTCATGAATCCATGCATTTCTGACAGTCTCCCCATCTTTCCGATAATACAGGGATTCTCTTCTATCCGTATAAAAACCATCCGGCGGTGTTTCTTTTACGGCATCTGATGGTGTTGCATCGGAAAATGTCGCGTTTGACGGAGTGGCTTCCGGTATGATCTCCATATCCTGTCTTCCTGCCTGATCAGGCACGTTCTGGACCATGGCTGCGAACGCGTTCTCAGCTGGCGGGGCAAACGGAAGCATAGTTCCCATCAGGCATATGGCTGTAACAGCCCTTCGTCCAAGGCGGACACCGCTAAAAATTCCGTGGTTTCTCGAATATAACGGTTGCTGCATTTTCTTTTTCTGCATCTTTTTTCTTCCTTTCATTCTGATTTACCGGGGAAATTATGGATCAAAAATACAGATTTTTGGTTCTGCATGTAAAATACTGTGAAATGTTCCTTGGCAAACTGTGTGGTATACCGCATTGCCATTACAGTGACTCTTATCGTTCTACTCGTGTTTCCATAATTTTCTCAAAGAATTTATGAGGCATTGAGAAATCATTCCGCATGCTTGAAATGGAGGAAAATATAATGAAAAACCATATGTTCACGTGCTGTTGTCGGTTATTGGAATATTTAAGGAAACATGATGAAGAGTCTTATCTGCATAGCGTCCGTGTTGCGGATATTGCTGGCAGGATTGCCGAAGGATACGGTCTGGATGCATCCGCGATGCCGGATTTGCGTGTGACCGGACTTTTACACGATATTGGAAAGCTTGGGGTACCGTCAGAGATTCTTCAGAAACCTGGAAGACTGACTGATGTGGAATATATGACGGTGAAACGTCATACCACGCTCGGTTATGTCATTCTTCAGAAGTTCGACTTTCCAGAACATATCTGCGAGGTTGCACTAAACCATCATGAAAGACCCGACGGAACCGGATATGCGAAAAAAACAGATCTTTCTGTCTTTTCACGCATTATCTGTGCGGCAGACTGCATGGATGTCATGATGCATGGCAGATCTTACGCGGCAGCAAAAAGCACCAGTGAAATACGCGCTGACTTTCTGGCAAACAGCGCCAGGCAGTTTGACCCGGCGGTTGCGGACGCGTGCATTCGTATTTTGGTTCGGGGATGATAAGGAGCGGCTTTAGCTGCTTCTTTTTTTTGCACATTTGTTTCTTTCCTTTTATTTCGCAAGCAAGAGTGTTTCGAAGCGGGAAGCATTCCTTTTATTTTCTAAACACCTGGTGGTATGGGGAGAAAAAAATCCTGCGGTGGTTGGCCGCAGGATTCGTGGAAGCACCCTGATTAGTTTGTTGGTTTGAAGGTACCATATTTACTCCAAGTACCGGTTTGTTTTGTAAATTCTGGATGAGATGAGCAGCCTCCGAACATATCTCCAAAGGAAGTCACATTTATGGAAAATTTTCCTTTTTATTCGGATTGGCTTTTATATATCAAAAATGTTACGTTTCCCTTATCCGCGGCATTTAAAAATCAGTGTTTTTCAGGTAAATTTGTTACAATCTATACATAACGATACATTGCACGTGCAAGCTAAAAATCAATCACAAAAGAAGAAGGGGGTTCCATTTATGAAGTTATTCGATACTGGTTTTAATCTGGAAAACGACGCAGTACAAAAACACATCTTTGCGGTCACAACCATGCCTCAAAAACTCCGTGATACCCTAAAAGTTGTCGAAGTGATGTTTGAGACAGACCCGCGTTTCAGCCACCTTGCTGATGAAGCAGATGCGTTACTGGATTTGTGTGGAGTATGTATCCGGGATACTGCTGCCGAGTTGTCCCAGGAGCTCAATGTCTCTGTATCTGTACTGAAACGCTGCAATGATTTTTACAATATCCATGATGCTGTGACTGTTGCCGCTTCCATTCAGGACAAAATTTCACAGTGGGAATTAGTCTTTGCTATGGCTGTGCAGGAAAGTATCTCAAGTACACCGGATACAGCCATGGGTATTTATGACCGCATCCGAGATGATATCCTAAGTGGCTTGCCGACGCTTACGGTTTACGAGGCAGCCGATGTGCTTCGCGAATTTGATCTGGACATGATTGCCTGGATGGAATTATATTTTCCGGAAATCTATGACGCGGATGATTGGGGAAAAGAGAACTCTGAATTTTATCTTTTTTATAGAATGATGACCGGTCTTGAAAAACTGGCCGAAGCATTAGAACAGCTTTAATTAATCCGGGCGCAGGCATTATGCCTGTGCCCTTTTGTATGAATCAGACAGAATTACAGCAAAAACGGTTCTGCTACTATTTTTTTTTGTTCTTCTTCCTTTATGATAGACTCATGATCATTTCTTTGGAGGTTTTTTATGGAAAAGGATATTAACAATGGAGAATGGGGATACCACTTTTATTATGAGGACCCGCATTTGCCCGAGCAGTTATGCGCATGGCTTGCAACCGTGTGTTCATCAGGGCTTTGCATTGATGACCTGGCCTCATGGCTGATTGAGCATCATGTGCTGGCACAGGCGTATGCCATTTCAGAAGAAGCCGCACGCTGGTCGGGTGCGGATCGCATTATCGACCGGTTTAACCAGCGTATGACGGATGCCGGTATGATTCTGGGAACCATGGGACTACCGTCATAGCCGTTGCACTGGAATATATCAGCTTTCGTGATAATAACCATATCCGCAGTTATCAGCTTCCGTGATAGTCTTTGCTTGCCACAGATATCGGTATCCGTGATAGTCTGCTGCCCGGAATATATCAGCTTTCGTGATAATAACCATATCCGCAGTTATCAGCTTCCGTGATAGTCTTTGCTTGCCACAGATATCGGTATCCGTGATAGTCTGCTGCCCGGAATATATCAGCTTTCGTGA